>NZ_JBHXTO010000189.1:0-15276 GCF_042677425.1 Streptomyces sp. NPDC127119
CCCCCGGACCCCCGCATCGGCCTGAACGGCCTCGTCCTCAAACGCCGGACGGGCTGGAAGAAGAAAGGCGGGGGCGCAGCCCCGCCTTTCTTCAGGGGCGCGGGGAACTGCGCGACCGGCCCCCACCGGGCCCGCAGCTGACGGACAAGCCCGAGGGCAGGGGCGCAGCCCCGCCTCGTAGGGGCGCGGGGAACTGCGCGAGCAACCACGACGGACCCGCACCCGCCCACCGTGCGAAGGACCCCCCACCTGCCAGACTGACCCCGTGACCACCCCCTCCAGCAAGGACCCGCGATGACCCGCGTGATCGCCGGCACAGCAGGCGGACGCCGCCTCGCGGTCCCGCCCGGCACCGGCACAAGGCCCACTTCCGACCGCGCCCGCGAGGGTCTCTTCTCCACCTGGCAGTCCCTGCTCGGCGGGCCCCTGGACGGCGACCGCGTCCTCGACCTGTACGCCGGCTCGGGCGCCATCGGGCTGGAGGCGCTGAGCCGCGGCGCAGGACACACCCTGCTCGTGGAGGCCGACGCCCGAGCCACCCGCACGATCCGCGAGAACGTGACATCGCTGGGCCTGCCGGGCGCCGAGGTGAGGTCCGGCAAAGCGGAGCAGATCATCCGCACCGCCGTCCCGGAAGCCCCGTACGACCTCGTGTTCCTCGATCCGCCGTACGCGGTCACGGACGACGATCTTCGCGAGATCCTGCTCACACTCCGTGCGGGGGGCTGGCTCGCGGGCGAAGCGCTCGTCACCGTTGAACGCAGTACAAGGGGCGGCGAGTTCCGATGGCCGGACGGCTTCGACGCACTGCGCTCCCGTCGCTACGGCGAGGGAACGTTTTGGTACGGTCGCGCCGCCTCTACGTGTGAAGACGCACGATGACCGGACCGGAGAGCGAGGGATCTGAAGTGCGCCGTGCCGTCTGTCCCGGGTCGTTCGACCCGATTACCAACGGACATCTCGACATCATCGCCAGAGCCTCCAAGCTGTACGACGTCGTGCACGTCGCGGTGATGATCAATCAGTCCAAGAAGGGCCTCTTCGAGATCGAGGAGCGCATCGACCTGATCCGCCAGGTCACGGCGGAGTTCGGGAACGTGGAGGTGGAGTCCTTCCACGGCCTCCTCGTCGACTTCTGCAAGGAGCGCGACATCCCGGCCATCGTGAAGGGCCTGCGCGCGGTCAGCGACTTCGACTACGAGCTGCAGATGGCCCAGATGAACAACGGCCTCTCCGGCGTCGAGACCCTCTTCGTGCCGACCAATCCCACCTACAGCTTCCTCTCCTCCTCGCTGGTCAAGGAGGTCGCGACCTGGGGCGGAGACGTCTCCCACCTGGTCCCGCCGCTGGTCCTCGGAGCCCTCACGGAACGGCTCAAGAAGGACTGAGCAAGTCCGGCATCCGCTGTCGGACGGGGCGGGAGTGGTCGTACAGTCGAACCGTCCGTCTCCATCACAGCTGTAGAGAGTGGCGAGCACACGGTGGACGTGCAGAAGAAGCTCGATGAGATCGTCTCGACGGTCGGCAGCGCCCGTTCGATGCCCATGTCGGCCTCGTGCGTGGTCAACCGCGCCGAACTGCTCTCCCTGCTCGAAGAGGTACGCCAGGCGCTGCCCGGCTCTCTCGCCCAGGCCGAGGAGTTGATCGGCGGCCGCGAGCAGATGGTCGAGCAGGCCCGGCTGGAGGCCGAGCGGATCGTCGAGTCCGCGCACGCCGAGCGCGGCTCGCTGATCTCCGACACCGAGGTCGCCCGCCGCTCGCAGAACGAGGCAGACCGGATCCTGGCCGAGGCCCGCAAGGAGGCCGAGGAGGTCCGCGCCGAGGCCGACGAGTACGTCGACTCCAAGCTCGCCAACTTCGAGGTCGTCCTCACCAAGACCCTCGGTTCGGTCGGCCGAGGCCGCGAGAAGCTGCTCGGCACCGGCCCCGGCACCGACGAGCAGGGGTACGAGGACGAGGACGCCCCCGAGCGCAGCCTCGACCCGGAGACCCTGCGCCACAACGCCGACCAGTACGTCGACGTCAAGCTCGGCGCCTTCGAGGCCGTCCTCGCCAAGACCCTGGACGCCGTCGGCCGCGGCCGGCAGAAGCTGCACGGCCGCATCGCCAGCGACGACCTGAGCGACCTGGGCGCCTTCGGCGAGGACGGGACGACCGGGCAGCACACCACCGACGCCGAGTACCTGGACGGCCTCGCGGAGATCCCCGAGCAGGCCGCCAGGCCCCGGGCCGCCGACCAGCCCCAGCCGCCGGCGGAGCTGCCCCACCAGCAGCAGTACGGACAGCAGGACGCGTACGCCTACCAGCAGCAGAGCGCCGACCCGTACGGCTACCAGCAACAGCAGTACGCGCAGCACGACGGGTACGGGTACCAGCAGAGCGCCGACCCGTACGCCGCCTACCCGCAGCAGGGTTACGACCAGCAGACCGCGTACGACCAGAGCGGCCAGCAGCAGGCGTACGCCCAGGCTCCCCAGACGCCCCAGCCGCAGGAGAACGCGCTCGACGAGACCAGTCTCTTCGACACCACGATGATCAGCGCGGAGCAGCTGCGGGCGTACGAACAGGGGCGCTGACCACACGCCCCGGCGGGGCCCCGGGAGGGGCGCGGGCACCGGATTGGGCCGTGAGCGAAAGGTCCAGTATCCTGGCTCTTCGGTCGTGTGCACGTCCGCGATCACCGCTGCCCGGGAATCACCGAGGGCAGTACCCCGAGTTTCGAGATCGAAAGCAGGAATGGCTCTGAACGCCCGCCTCGACCACCGCAACCCTCTTGTGTTCGACACACACGAGCTGGGGCGGCGTCCCGGTGCGCTGCAGCGCCTGACCCGTGAGATCGACGCTCCCAAGGACCTCGGTCTGCAGGGAGTCATCGGAGTGCCGGAAGGCGCCCCGGTGAAGCTCGACCTCCGTCTTGAGTCGGTCATGGAAGGGGTGCTTGTCACAGGCACCGCCCATGCACTGGCCAAGGGGGAGTGCGTAAGGTGTCTGGAGCCGGTCGAGCAGCAGCTCGAAACGGATTTCCAGGAGATGTTCTCGTACCCTGACGCCGACGACCGGGGCCGTGTGAAAGCGGAGCCGGCCGACGACGCCGAGGACGACGAGGACACGCTCTTCATCGAGGACGGCTTGTTCGACCTCGAACCCGTGCTGCGTGATGCGGTGGTGCTCGCACTGCCGATGCAGCCGGTGTGCCAGGACGACTGCCCGGGTCTGTGCTCCCAGTGTGGAGCCCGGCTCGCGGACGACCCGGACCACCATCATGACGCCGTCGACATCCGTTGGGCGGCACTGCAAGGACTCGCCGGTTCACTCGAAGATGGCGAGAAGGACGAGTTGGCCGGCGGCGCGCTTCCATCAGCGCCCGTCGACGAGAAGCAGGAGAAGTAGCCGTGGCTGTTCCGAAGCGGAAGATGTCGCGCAGCAACACGCGCCACCGCCGGTCGCAGTGGAAGGCTGCGGTCCCCAACCTGGTTGCGTGCGAGCGCTGCCACGAGCCCAAGCTGCAGCACATCGCGTGCCCTGCTTGTGGCACCTACAACAAGCGCCAGGTCCTCGAGGTCTGAGCGGCTGGTGAGAGGCACTGTGTCTAGCCCCAAGAAGGCGGACGACGCCAAGGCGGAAGTCGGCGCCAAGAAAAAGGCGGAGAACACAGCCTCGTCCCACACCCTTCTGGAAGGGCGGCTCGGGTACAAACTTGAGTCCGCCCTTCTGGTGCGTGCACTGACCCACCGTTCGTACGCGTACGAGAACGGCGGTCTGCCGACCAACGAGCGTCTGGAGTTCCTCGGGGACTCCGTACTCGGCCTCGTGGTCACGGACACGCTGTACACCACCCACCCCGACCTGCCCGAAGGCCAGCTGGCCAAGTTGCGGGCCGCGGTGGTCAACTCGCGTGCGCTTGCGGAGGTGGGCCGTGAGCTCGACCTCGGCTCCTTCATCCGGCTCGGCCGGGGCGAAGAGGGCACAGGTGGCCGGGACAAGGCTTCCATCCTCGCCGACACCCTTGAAGCGGTGATCGGCGCTGTCTATCTCGACCAGGGTCTGGGTGCGGCGGGCGAACTCGTCCACCGTCTCTTCGATCCCCTGATCGAGAAATCCTCGAATCTGGGTGCGGGCCTGGACTGGAAGACCAGTCTCCAGGAACTCACGGCGACCGAGGGGCTCGGGGTTCCCGAGTACCTGGTCACCGAGACCGGCCCCGATCATGAGAAGACCTTCACTGCTGCTGCCCGCGTCGGAGGCGTCTCGTACGGCACCGGCACCGGCCGCAGCAAGAAGGAGGCGGAGCAGCAGGCCGCGGAGTCCGCCTGGCGGGCCATCCGCGCCGCCGCGGACGAGCGTGCCGCGGCAGCCGCCACCGCCGAACCGGAGACCCCGACGGCCGCGGTCGCGGAGGAGACGCCCGACGCCTCCTCCCCGCCCACGACCGACCCGGCCTCAGCCTGACCCACCCCTTCGCCCGCCCCCGACGAACGGGGGCGGGCGAAGTCTTTTCCCCTCCGGGGACACGGGCAACGTTCTGGGGCCGCGGAGAACGGCGCAGTCTTTGACCTTCGCCCCCACCCCCCCCCAGGGGCGCGGGGAACGGCGCAGTCTTGTCGCTTTTAAGGGGCGCGGGGAACGGCGCGACCAGCCCCACCCACCCGCACCCGAACATGAACCGCCCCCCTCCGGAGGAGCCCGTGCCAGAACTGCCCGAGGTCGAGGTCGTACGGCGAGGCCTGGAACGCTGGGTGAGCGGCCGAACCGTCGCGGACACCCAGGTCCTGCACCCCCGGGCCGTCCGCCGCCACATCGCAGGCGGCGAGGACTTCGGGGCCCGCCTCAAAGGGCACCGCATCGGACTGGTCCAGCGCCGCGGCAAGTACCTCTGGCTGCCGCTCGCGGACTCCGCGACCGCCGTGCTCGCCCACCTCGGCATGAGCGGCCAGCTCCTCGTCCAGCCGCAGGACGCGGCGGACGAGAAGCACCTGCGCATCCGTGTCCGGTTCGAGGACGACCTCGGCACGGAACTCCGCTTCGTCGACCAGCGCACCTTCGGCGGGCTCTCCCTGCACGAGACCTCGCCCGACGGACTCCCCGACGTCATCGCGCACATCGCGCGCGACCCCCTGGACCCGCTGTTCGACGACGACGCGTTCCACGACGCGCTGCGCCGCCGCCGTACGACCGTCAAACGCGCCCTGCTCGACCAGTCGTTGATCAGCGGCGTCGGCAACATCTACGCGGACGAGGCGCTGTGGCGTGCGCGGCTCCACTACGAGCGCCCCACCACCGGGTTCACGCGCCCGCGCACGGCCGAACTCCTGGGCCACGTACGGGATGTGATGAACGCGGCGCTCGCCGTCGGCGGCACCAGCTTCGACAGTCTCTACGTCAACGTGAACGGCGAGTCGGGCTACTTCGACCGCTCACTCGACGCGTACGGACGTGAGGGCGAGCCGTGCCGGCGCTGCGGCACCGCGATGCGGCGCAGGCCCTGGATGAACAGGTCCAGCTACTTCTGCCCGCGCTGTCAGCGTCCGCCGCGCGCGGTGTCGTAGCGCTCGCGCGCCTCCAGGACGTCGTCCATGCGCCCCTCCACGAAGTGGATGAGGGCCAGCAGCCGTTCGGCGATCTCGCGTCCCAGCGGCGTCAGCTCGTAGTCCACCCGCGGCGGGTTCGTCGGCTGTGCGTCCCGGTGCACCAGCCCGTCGCGCTCCAGCGCGTGCAGGGTCTGGGAGAGCATCTTCTCGCTCACGCCGTCGACGCGCCGGCGCAGTTCGTTGAAGCGGAGCGAGCCCTCGGACAGCGCCCCCAGCGTGAGCGCGCCCCAGCGTCCCGTGACGTGCTCCAGAGTGCCCCGGGAAGGGCACGCCCTGGAGAACACGTCGTACGCGAGGTCCGGCGTCTCGGTGAGGTCCACCTCGTGAGCGTACTCCGATGCAGCGCTCACCAGAAGTGGGCACTGACCGGAGGTGAGCACTAACCGGAAGCGGGCACTAACCAGTGGTTAGTGCCCGCTTCCGTACGTCCCGGCTAGTAGCCGAAGTCCTGCGTCCACCAGGGGCCGCCCGACGCGAAGTGCGCGCCGACGCCCAGGGTCTTGAAGTCGCAGTTCAGGATGTTCGCGCGGTGGCCGGGGCTGTTCATCCAGGCCTCCATCACCGCGGCGGCGTCGGCCTGTCCGCGGGCGATGTTCTCGCCGCCCAGGTTCGCTATGCCGAGCTTCTCCGCCCGGTCCCAGGGGGAGGCCCCGTCCGGGTCGGTGTGGTCGAAGAAGTCGCGTGCGGCCATGTCCTCGCTGAAGGACTCGGCCAGCGCGGCCAGGGAACTGGACGCGGTCACCGGGCTGCAGCCCGCCTTGGCCCGCTCGTCGTTGACCAGCGAGAGGACGGTGGCCTCGGCCGTGGACGGCGTGGACGCGGCCTTCGACGGGGTCGTCTCGGGAGCCTTCGTCGCCGGAGCCTTCGCGGCGGGCTCCTCCGTCTTCGACTCCTCGGTGGCCGGGGCCTTCGTCGACGGCTTCGCGGAAGGCTTCTTCGCGGCCTTCTCCGGAGCCTTCGTCGGCGAGACCGAAGGGGAGGAGGGGGAGCGCTCCAGGTCACGGCTGGTGCCCGGGTCGACGCGGTCGTCCGCGGACCCGTTCGTGCCGCCCTGGGTCTCCACGTCGCTCGGGGTGTCCTGGGCGCGCACCTTGTCCGCGCCGCCCCCTATGGAGAAGGAGTCGCTGCCCGGTATCACCCCGGAGGCGACGGCGACGGCACCCATCGCGACGGCGGCCGAGACGCCGAGCAGACCGGTGCGTACGGGCGTCGCGCCCTTCCTGCGGCGGCGCTGGCCCCCTCGCCGGGCACCCCGGTCGGGCGTGTAGTCGCCCGACCCGTGGCCGACGGGCTCGTCGTCGGTGAAGAGGTAGGCGTCGCTCTTCGAGTAGAGGTCGCCCGTCTCGTGGATGCCGCCGGGCGAGTCGTACATGCCGGCGGTCGAGTACGGGCCGCCCGTCAGGTAGTCCCCGGCAGTGCGGTGGTCGCCCGCGGTGGCGTAGTCGCCCAGGCTCGGGTAGTCGCTCAGGCTCGCGTACTGGCTCGCGTCGTCCGTCGCGTGGCCGCCCGTGTACGTCTCGTACGTGTCTGTGCCCCCGGCGGCGCGGCCTGTGGCGGCGCGGCCGGCGGCGGAGCGTCGGTGGCGTCCCATCTTTTGGCCTTCCCTCATCCTTGCGGTCAACGTTCCTCACCCGAACGAGTGAGGCTCATTGGGTCGGGACGGTACCCCATGGCGCAAGGGGAGGAAGTGCTCCGAGAGCAATTGGCCGGTTAGCGTGCAGCCATGAGCGAGCATACGAGGCTGGTTGCGTGGGTACGCGGGCGCGTGCAGGGCGTGGGTTTCCGCTGGTACACGCGAGCCAGGGCCCTGGAGATCGGCGGCCTGAGTGGTTTTGCTCTCAATTTGGAGGACGGACGGGTCCAGGTGGTCGCGGAGGGACCTCGCGAGGGGTGTCAGGGGTTGCTGGAGTGGCTCATGGGAGACGACACGCCGGGCAGGGTCGACGGAGTCACTGAGATCTGGGACACGCCCCGTGGCGGCTACGACGGCTTCGCCATCCGGTGAGATCCACTCCGCGACGACGGTTGCGGCCTCCTCCGAGGCGAGCGCGGGGCGTGCGCCGGGTGCCTGCTCCGGAGAGAAAGCACCAGGTGGTTGCCAAGAAAGCACCACTCGTGGCAGGCTCCCGCGGCAAGGATGATCTCGTCACCCCAGGGGTTCCTGCGCAGAGGCAGCGCCGCCCGTTCCCGGGCCGCGCGCCGAGGGTTGCCCGCCAATACGGGGCGTGATCGTGTTGACCGTCAAACTTTTTGGTGAGACGCTGAAAGTCCCCGCGCACCTTAGCTGTTTGGCATGTAAGAGCGGCAGCAAGAACACAAGATCGCCAAGCATCGCGGGTGCGATTCCCTCACGACCCACACCGCTTCGGTCGGTCACTCAGTGTGGAGGACCATCCATCATGGCAAAGGCGCTTCTCGGTTACGTCGGCGGCTCCGACCCGCGACTCATTGCCGAGATGCGACGGCTCCAGCAGCGCGTCCAGGACCTGGAATCCGAGCTCGGACGAATCCAGGCCGAGAACGACGCGCTCGCGGCTGCCGCTTCTCACGACTCGCTTCTCGAAAGCATCGACGTACCCCAGGCGGAGCCTGCGCTCACCTGATCGCTGAAGAGCACCCTCACCACCACCAGTGAACAGGCTGACTGTGTCAGCCGCTAACAGAGTTGCAAGGGACGCTTCGGCGTCCCTTCTTTCTTTCCCCCGGTACTCCATCGCTGATCGCTCGCTGTTCACCCTCTTTAACGTCTGGTGTGCCCTGCACGTTCATGGGTGAAACCGAGCGTTCGTGGAGTGAGACCGACCATTTCGACCGACCCGGAAGGTAAAGTCCGGCTGCGTGCACCTCAAGGCTCTGACCCTGCGCGGGTTCAAATCGTTCGCCTCGGCCACCACGCTGCGGTTCGAGCCGGGTATCACCTGCGTCGTGGGGCCCAACGGCTCCGGCAAGTCCAATGTCGTGGACGCCCTCAGCTGGGTCATGGGGGAGCAGGGCGCCAAGTCGCTGCGCGGCGGCAAGATGGAGGACGTCATCTTCGCCGGCACCACCGGGCGCCCCCCGCTGGGCCGCGCCGAGGTCTCGCTGACGATCGACAACTCCGACGGCGCGCTGCCCATCGAGTACGCCGAGGTCACCATCACGCGGATCATGTTCCGCAACGGCGGCAGCGAGTACCAGATCAACGGCGACACCTGCCGACTGCTGGACATCCAGGAGCTGTTGTCCGACTCCGGCATCGGCCGCGAGATGCACGTCATCGTCGGGCAGGGCCAGCTCGACTCCGTCCTGCACGCCGATCCGATGGGCCGCCGCGCCTTCATCGAGGAGGCCGCGGGCGTCCTCAAGCACCGCAAGCGCAAGGAGAAGGCGCTGCGGAAGCTGGACGCCATGCAGGCCAACCTCGCGCGCGTGCAGGACCTCACCGACGAGCTGCGGCGGCAGTTGAAGCCGCTCGGCCGGCAGGCCGCCGTCGCACGCCGGGCCGCCGTCATCCAGGCCGACCTCCGGGACGCCCGGCTGCGGCTGCTCGCCGACGACCTCGTACGGCTGCGGGGGGCGCTCCAGGCCGAGGTCGCCGACGAGGCCGCGCTCAAGGAGCGCAAGGAGGCCGCCGAGGCCGAGCTGCGCAGGGCCCTCCAGCGGGAGGCGACGCTGGAGGACGAGGTGCGGCGGCTCGCCCCGCGGCTGCAGCGCGCCCAGCAGACCTGGTACGAGCTGTCGCAGCTGGCCGAGCGGGTGCGGGGCACGGTCTCGCTGGCGGACGCCCGGGTGAAGAGCGCCACCGCCCAGCCGCCTGAGGAGCGGCGCGGACGCGACCCCGAGGACATGGAGCGCGAGGCCGCGCGGGTACGGGAGCAGGAGGCCGAACTCGAAGCCGCCCTGGAGGCGGCCGAGCACGCCCTGGAGGACACGGTCGCCCACCGGGCCGACCTGGAGCGCGAACTGGCGGTGGAGGAACGGCGGCTGAAGGACGTGGCCCGGGCCATCGCCGACCGCCGCGAGGGGCTGGCCCGGCTGAGCGGCCAGGTCAACGCGGCCCGTTCGCGCGCCGCCTCCGCCCAGTCCGAGATCGACCGGCTCGCCGCCGCCCGCGACGAGGCGCAGGACCGCGCGGTCGCCGCCCAGGAGGAGTACGAGCAGCTCAAGGCGGAGGTCGACGGGCTGGACGCGGGCGACGAGGAACTCGCCGAACAGCACGAGGCGGCCAGGAAAGCCCTCGCCGACGCCGAGTCCGCGCTGACCGCGGCCCGTGAGGCGGCCACCTCCGCCGAACGCAGGCGCGCGGCCACCCAGGCCCGGCGCGACGCGCTCGCCCTGGGCCTGCGCCGCAAGGACGGCACCGGGGCGCTGCTCGCGGCGAAGGACCGGCTGTCGGGCCTGCTCGGCCCCGCCGCCGAACTGCTCACGGTCGCCCCGGGCCACGAGGTCGCGCTGGCGGCGGCCTTCGGTGCGGCGGCGGACGCGATCGCGGTGACCACCCCCGCCTCGGCCGCGGAGGCGATCCGCCTGCTCCGCAAACAGGACGCGGGCCGGGCGGCGCTGCTGCTGGCGGGCGCACCGGAGCCGACACCCACCGCGGAACCGACGCCCACCCCGGAGCACGCCCCGACGCCCACCCCGGGGGCGGCGGCCGTCGCTGCCGGAGACCCCCGGTCCGTGACGGCTCCCGGCGGCACGTACGCGACGGGCGATGCCACCGATGGCGGGGACGGGGACAGGGAGGGGGAGGGGAGCGGTCCGGCCGGCCACGCCGCTTCCCTCGACACAGGCCAAGAACACCCCCGGACGCCCCCCGGCAACCCCCCGTACGCCGCCGATCTCGTCCGTGCGCCCTCCGAACTCATGCCTGCCGTACGGCGGTTGCTGCGGGGGATCGTCGTGGTGGGGACCCTGGAGGACGCCGAGGACCTGGTCTACGCGCGGCCCGAGCTGACCGCCGTGACCGCCGAGGGGGATCTGCTCGGGGCGCACTTCGCGCAGGGCGGTTCCGCCGGGGCGCCGAGTCTGCTCGAAGTGCAGGCGTCGGTCGACGAGGCGGCGGCCGAGCTGGAGGAGCTGAGTGTGCTGTGCGAGGAGTTGGGCGCGGCCCAGCGGCGCGCCACCGAGCTGCGCAAGGAACGGTCCTCTCTGGTCGAGGAGTTGGGCGAGCGGCGGCGCGCCGGGGAGCGGGAGAGGTCCCAGGTCGCGCAGCAGCTCGGGCGGCTGGCCGGGCAGGCGCGGGGTGCCGTGGGAGAGGCCGAGCGGAGCACCGCCGCGGCCACCCGTGCGCAGGACGCGCTCGACCGGGCCGTGGAGGAGGCGGAGGAACTGGCCGAACGGCTCGTCGTCGCCGAGGAGATGCCGGTCGAGGAGGAGCCCGACACCTCCGTACGGGACCGGCTCGCGGCCGACGGGGCCAACGCGCGGCAGACCGAGATGGAGGCCCGGCTCCAGGTGCGTACGCACGAGGAACGGGTCAAGGGGCTCGCCGGGCGGGCCGACTCGCTCGACCGGGCCGCGCGCGCCGAACGCGAGGCGCGGGCCCGCGCGGAGCAGCGCCGGGCGCGGCTGCGGCACGAGGCCGCGGTCGCCGGGGCGGTCGCCTCCGGCGCCCGGCAGCTGCTCGCGCACGTCGAGGTCTCGCTCGCCCGCGCGGACGAGGAGCGTACGGCCGCGGAGAGCGCCAAGGCACGCCGGGAGCAGGATCTCGTCGTCGCCCGCAACCAGGGCCGCGATCTCAAGGCCGAGCTGGACAAGCTCACGGACTCGGTGCACCGCGGCGAGGTGCTCGGGGCCGAGAAGCGGCTGCGGATCGAGCAGCTGGAGGCGAAGGCGCTGGAGGAGCTGGGCGTCGAACCGGCGGGCCTGGTCGCGGACTTCGGGCCCACCCAGCCCGTCCCGCCCTCCCTGCCCGCCGAGGGCGAGGAACTGCCGGACGACCCGGAGCATCCGCGCAACCAGCCGCGTCCCTTCCACCGGTCCGAGCAGGAGAAGCGGCTCAAGGCGGCCGAGCGGGCGTACCAGCAGCTCGGGAAGGTCAATCCGCTCGCGCTGGAGGAGTTCGCCGCGCTGGAGGAGCGCCACAAGTTCCTCAGCGAGCAGCTGGAGGACCTCAAGAAGACGCGCATCGACCTTCTCCAGGTGGTGAAGGAGGTCGACGAGCGGGTCGAGCAGGTCTTCAGCGAGGCGTTCCGGGACACGGCGCGGGAGTTCGAAGGGGTCTTCGGGCGGCTGTTCCCGGGCGGCGACGGACGGCTGATCCTGACCGATCCCGACAACATGCTCACCACGGGCGTCGATGTCGAGGCCCGGCCGCCCGGCAAGAAGGTCAAGCGGCTCTCGCTGCTGTCCGGCGGTGAGCGGTCGCTGACCGCTGTCGCGATGCTCGTGGCGATCTTCAAGGCCCGGCCCAGCCCGTTCTACGTGATGGACGAGGTCGAGGCGGCGCTCGACGACACCAACCTGCAGCGGCTGATCGGGATCATGCGGGAGCTGCAGGAGGCCTCCCAGCTGATCGTGATCACGCACCAGAAGCGGACGATGGAGGTCGCCGACGCGCTGTACGGCGTCTCCATGCAGGGCGACGGAGTGTCGAAGGTCATCAGCCAGCGACTGCGCTGACCCGCGCCCCGGCCGGTATGTCCGCCCAAGGCCGGTCCCGCGCTCCGTCCGGCACCCGCGCGGCTCTCGCCCGAACGGCGGTACCGGGCGTGCCGGGCGCCGGAGAACAGCCGTACACGACCGGCGGCGGTTGTTGCGTTCCCCGCGCCGCTTACGGGGTATCCGTAGCTACGCAGCGCCTGTCTCTTCAAGTCTTGAACACCAATCCGTCACATGGAGTGGTTTCTCGGTGCCCTGTCTCCACGGGACCCCCTTTTGACTTCGAAACTTGAAGGCATAGTCTCTGCTTCGTTGCTTTTACCTTCAGGTGGTGGGTGGCGTAAACGTGTGCGCCACTTGAGACACCGTCCGGAAGGGCTCGCCCCCACCCCCGGCAGTGAGGCCGGTGGCCCGAGGAGTTACACGTGACCAGCACAGCGCAGCCACCCCAGTCCGGAGCCCGAGCGGCTCATCCCGAGCATCTCGGGCATGTCATCTTCATCGCGGCGGCGGCCGCGATGGGTGGCTTCCTCTTCGGCTACGACAGTGCCGTGATCAACGGTGCCGTCGAGGCCATCCGTGACCGGTACGAGGTCGGTTCCGCGGCCCTGGCCCAGGTCATCGCGATCGCCCTGATCGGCTGCGCGATCGGCGCCGCCACCGCGGGCCGGATCGCGGACCGCATCGGCCGGATCCGCTGCATGCAGATCTCGGCGGTGCTGTTCACCGTCAGCGCGGTCGGCTCCGCCCTGCCCTTCGCCCTGTGGGACCTGGCGTTCTGGCGGGTCATCGGCGGCTTCGCCATCGGTATGGCCTCGGTCATCGGCCCCGCCTACATCGCCGAGGTCTCCCCGGCCGCCTACCGCGGCCGGCTCGGCTCGTTCCAGCAGGCCGCCATCGTCATCGGCATCGCCATCTCCCAGCTCGTCAACTGGGGCATCCTCAACGCCGCCGACGGCGACCAGCGCGGCAAGGTCATGGGCCTGGAGGCCTGGCAGGTCATGCTCGGTGTGATGGTCGTCCCGGCCGTCATCTACGGCCTGCTGTCCTTCGCGATCCCCGAGTCACCGCGCTTCCTGATCTCCGCGGGCCGCGACAAGCGGGCCCGTGAGGTACTGCGGGAGGTCGAGGGCGACATCGACCTGGACGCCCGCGTCGCCGAGATCGAGCACGCCATGAAGAGCGAGCACAAGTCGTCCTTCAAGGACCTGCTGGGCGGCACCTTCTTCTTCAAGCCGATCGTGTGGATCGGTATCGGGCTGTCGGTGTTCCAGCAGTTCGTCGGCATCAACGTCGCGTTCTACTACTCCTCCACCCTGTGGCAGTCGGTGGGCGTCGACCCGACGGACTCGTTCCTCTACTCGTTCACCACGTCGATCATCAACATCGTCGGCACCGTGATCGCCATGATCTTCGTCGACCGCATCGGCCGCCGCCCGCTCGCCCTCATCGGCTCGGTCGGCATGGTCATCGGACTCGGCCTGGAGGCCTGGGCCTTCTCCTACGACCTCGTCGACGGCAAGCTCCCCGCCACCCAGGGCTGGGTCGCCCTGATCGCCGCCCACGTCTTCGTCCTCTTCTTCGCCCTCTCCTGGGGTGTCGTGGTCTGGGTCTTCCTCGGCGAGATGTTCCCCAACAAGCTCCGCGCCGCGGCCCTCGGCGTCGCCGCCGCCGCACAGTGGATCGCCAACTGGGCCATCACCGCGAGCTTCCCGTCCCTGGCCGACTGGAACCTCTCCGCGACCTACGTCATCTACACCGTCTTCGCCGCGCTCTCCATCCCCTTCGTCCTCAAATTCGTCAAGGAGACGAAGGGCAAGACGCTGGAGGAGATGGGCTAGCACTCGTCCGCCGTCCCCGGCGCATGAACCCGGGGGGAGGGGCCAAGTCCCCGCTGTCCTTCTCCCCGTACTCGTAGGAGGGCGTGCCGCCCCGGTTCCCGGGCCTACAGGGCCTTGAGCCGGGGCAGCACGTTTTCGCAGAACAGGTGCATGCTGCGCCACCCCTCGTCGACGGACATCCCACCCGACAGCGGATGCAGTACGTAGCTGTCGAGGCCCAGCGCCAGACACTCCTCCGGCGTCACGATCCGGTAGACGCCCTCGGCGCGCAGCTCCTCCACCGTCGTGGCCCCCGACTTCACCGCCGAGCGGATGTCGGAGGACTGCCAGGAGGCGTAGGTCCTGGCCTCGTGCAGGAAGTGCTCGCCGTGCTCCGCCCACGCGCGGTCCGGGTCCTCGGCGAGGTGCAGCAACGGGGTCACCGCCGCGGGCATCATGGTCCAGCCCTCGGTCCCGTACTCGACGAGCCGCTCCTTGTAGTACGCCTCGATGTCCGGCAGATGCGCGCTGGGGAAGAACGGCAGACCGAGCCGTGCCGCGCGCCGTGCCGCGGCCTTCGAGGAACCGCCCACCAGCAGCAGGGGGTGCGGGTCCGAGAAGGGCCGCGGAGTGACCCGTACGGTACGGCCGCGGTACTCGAAGTCCTCGCCGGTCCAGGCCTTCAGCAGGGTCTCCAGGAGTTCGTCCTGGAGGACGCCGCGGCGCTTGTAGTCCACGCCGAAGAGCGCGTACTCCTCGGGCCGGTAACCGATGCCCGCGACCGTGACGAGCCGGCCGCCGCTCAGCAGGTCCAGCACGGCGATGTCCTCGGCTAGGCGCAGCGGGTCGTGCAGCGGGCCGATGATCGCCGAGACCGTGACCGCGATCTTGCGGGTGGCGCCGAAGACCGCGCCCGCGAAGGTGAACGGGGAGGGCAGCCAGTTGTTGGCCGCGCCGTGGTGTTCCTCGGTCTGGACGGTGGTCATGCCGCGGTCGTCGGCGTAGGCGGCCATCTCCAGTGCGGCCTTGTAGCGGTCGCTGAGGGAGGGGGGTGTGGCGGCGGGTTCTACGAGGTTGAAACGTACGACCGTTACGGGCATGGGGCCCCCTTCGCCGGCGGGTGGGGTGGTGGGGGTGACGGTAGCTGACGGGTCGTCAGCTGGCCAGGGTTCTCGCCCCCGCCGCCCCTGCCCTTCCCGTCACTGCATGGGGGCTGCGCCCCCTCGCCCCCCCCGGATCGCGCTGTGCGCTCGTCCTCAAACGCCGGACGGGCTGAAATGCTTTCAGCC
>NZ_JBHXTO010000190.1:0-14883 GCF_042677425.1 Streptomyces sp. NPDC127119
GTTCCCCGCGCCCCTAAAAACGACCAACCCGCCCTCCGTCACCCGCCGCGCCTCAAAGATTGCGCCGTTCCCCGCGCCCCTAAAAACGACCAACCCGCCCTCCGTCGCCCGCCGCGCCTCAAAGATTGCGCCGTTCCCCGCGCCCCTGAAACGCCCGCCACCCGCCGTCGCCCGCGCGCGGCCGAGAGCTGGGGCGCAGCCCCGCTCCGAGGGGCGCGGGGAACTGCGCAGTCTTTTGGCTTTTAGGGGCGCGGGGAACGGCGCGGCCAGCCCCCACCGGGCCCGCAGACGGAACCCCCAACGACCGCCCACCACCCTTCCGTACCGGTCGGTGCAGAAGATGTTACAGTCCTCTTCAGTATCGATCGGTACCGAACTTTGGGAAGGTCAAAGCCATGGGGAAGCTTGAGGGCAAGACCGCAGTCGTCACCGGCGGCAGCACCGGAATCGGCCTGGCGACAGCGAGACGGCTCGCAACCGAAGGCGCGCACGTCTTCATCACCGGCCGCCGCAGGACCGAGCTGGAGAAGGCCGTCGCCACCATCGGCAACGCCACCGCGGTCCCCGGCGACGTCAGCGTCGCGGCCGACGTGGACCGCCTGTACGAGCGCGTACGGGAGCACGGCCAGGGCCTGGACGTGCTGTTCGCCAACGCCGGCATCAACCACATCGCCACCTTGGACGAACTCACCGAGGCCACCCATGACGCGATCTTCGACATCAACGTCAAGGGCACCTTCCTCACCGTGCAGAAGGCCCTCCCGCTGCTCAACGACGGCGCCTCGGTGATCCTCACCTCCTCCACCGCCGCCGAAGGAGGTGGCGCGGGCATGAGCGCCTACGGCGCGTCGAAGGCGGCCGTCCGGGCGTACGCCCGCGCCTGGGCCGACGAGCTCGGCAGCCGGGGTGTCCGGGTCAACGCGATCTCACCGGGCCCGGTGAACACCGCGATGTGGGACGCGGCTTTCGGCGACCGCGCCAAGGAGATGCTGGAGACCGTCGCGGCCGGGCTGCCCCCGAAGCGGTTCGCGGACCCGGACGAGATCGCCTCCGCGGTGGCCTTCCTCGCCTCGTCGGACAGCAGCTTCGTCTACGGCGCGAATCTCTACGTCGACGGCGGCATGAACCAGATCTGACCGAACACCCCCCGATCCGGATGACCGAGAGGCAGCCATGTCAGCTGTGCCAGCCATGTCCGACACCGAACTGCGCGACTTCTTCCAGCGCTACATCGACGCGCTCAACGCGCACGAGTTCCACCGCATGACCGAGTTCGTCCACGACGAAGTCCTGATGAACGGCCGGCCGGTCACGCGGGACGATGTCATCGCGGCCCAGACGGAACACACCGACGCGGTCCCGGACTTCACCTGGCGGGTCGAGGACCTGGCCGTCGACGGGGACCGGGTGGCGTCCCGGCTGTTCAACAGGGGTACGCCCGCGAAGGAATGGTTCGGCGTGCAGCCGACCGGCGCCACGGTGGAGTACGCGGAGTTCGCCTTCCACAAGGTGCGTGACGGCAGGTTCTACGAGATGAACTACCTGATGGACGCCCAGGCAGTCCAACAACAACTGACCCCCTGACCCCACCACCGCAAAAGATTGCGCCGTTCCCCGCGCCCCCAGATCCCCAGGGGCGCGGGGAACTGCGCGACCAGCCCCCACCGGGCCCGCAGGCGAAAACCCTCACCCCGCGGTCCGCACCGCCCGCACCACCCCGTCCGCCCCCGCGACGAACACCGGCGTAGCCGCACCGCCGAGATCCCGCACCGCCGCGAGGTCGTCGTCCGTCAGGGACGAGGACTCGCCCTCGCCGACCACAACCGCCGCCGCCTCCAAGGACGTCGCCCCGGACGCCACGGCCATCGCCACCGCGGTCCGCAGCGCGCTCAGCCGCAGGGAGGGCAGTGCGACGGTGCCCGCCACATACGTACGGCCGTTGTCGTCCCGTACGGCAGCCCCCTCGGGCACCCCGTTGCGGGCCCGGGCCGCACGGGCCAGGGTGACGATCTTGCGGTCCTCGGGTTCGAGCGCGGTGCTGTCGGTCATGCCCAGAGCATACGTAGGGCGTCGCACGGCAGCTCAGGGCCGGTCGAGCCGCAACCGCTCGGCCCGCGGCAACCCCGCCACCACCAGGTCGTACGAGTCCTCGACCAGCTCCCGGACCAGCCGCGCGGGCAGCGGGCCGTCCACGGTCACCGTGTTCCAGTGGCGCTTGTTCATGTGCCAGCCCGGAACGATCAGCCCGTCGTGCTCGCCGCGCAGCCGCACCGCGTCCTCGGGGTCGCACTTCAGGTTGACGGTGAGCGGACTGCCCTCCAGGGAGCTGAGCGCGAACATCTTCCCCAGCACCTTGAAGACGGAGGTCTCCGGGTTGAAGGGGAACTCCTCCACGGCGGCGTTGAAGGACAGACAGAGCGCGCGCAGCTCCTTCGGGGTCACTCCGGCTTCTCCTCCGGGACGTCGGCACCGGCGTCGGCCGCGACGACCGGCTCGACCAGCACCGTGACGATCTTGTTCCGGCGTCCCGCCGACGCCTCGGCCGTCAGCAGCAGTTCGCGGCCGTCGGGCAGTTCGACGACCGAGGACGCGCCGGCGATGGGCACGCGGCCGAGCGCCTTCGCGAGGAGCCCGCCGACCGTCTCCACGTCCTCGTCGTCGTACGCCTCGAAGCCGTACAGCTCGCCGAGGTCACCGATGTCGAGCCGGGCGGTCACCCGGTAGCGGTCGTCGCCGAGGTCCTGCACGGGCGGCAGCTCACGGTCGTACTCGTCGGTGATCTCGCCGACGATCTCCTCAAGGATGTCCTCGATGGTGACGATGCCGGCCGTGCCGCCGTACTCGTCGATGACGACGGCGACGTGATTGCGGTCCTGCTGCATCTCGCGCAGCAGGTCACCGGCGTTCTTCGTGTCCGGGACGAACGCGGCGGGCCGCATGGCCGTGGACACCAGCTCGCTCTCCGCGTCCCGGCTGATGTGCGTCTTGCGGGCCAGGTCCTTCAGGTACACGATCCCGACGATGTCGTCCTCGCTCTCCCCGGTGACGGGCACCCGCGAGAATCCGGAGCGCAGGGCGAGGGTCAGCGCCTGCCGGATGGTCTTGTACCGCTCGATGACCACCAGGTCGGTGCGCGGGACCATGACCTCCCGGACCAGCGTGTCGCCCAGTTCGAAGACGGAGTGCACCATGCGGCGCTCCTCGTCCTCGATGAGCGACTCCTTCTCCGCCAGGTCGACCATCGCGCGCAGCTCGGCCTCGGAGGCGAAGGGCCCGCGCCGGAAGCCCTTGCCGGGCGTGAGCGCGTTGCCGATGAGGATGAGCAGCGGCGGGACCGGTCCCATGATCCGGGCCAGGGGCAGCAGCACGTACGCCGCCGCCGTCGCCGTGTTCAGGGGGTGCTGGCGGCCGATGGTGCGCGGCGAGACCCCGACGGCGACGTACGAGACGAGGACCATCACGCCGATGGCGACGGCCAGCGCCTGCCAGGTCTCGGCGAACTCCTTCAGGCAGGCGTACGTGACGAGGGCGGCGGACGCCATCTCGCACGCGACGCGCACCAGCAGGGCCACGTTCAGATAGCGGGTCGGGTCGGCGGCGACCTGGGCGAGCTTCGCGCTGCCGCGGCGGCCGGACCGTACCGCCTCCTCGGCGCGGAAGCTGGAGACGCGGGCGAGGCCGGCCTCCGCGCAGGCGGCGAGCCAGGCGATCACGACCAGGGCGATGGCGCCCAGGACCAGTTGCGGGCTCATGAGACGGTCGGGGCCGGGGAGGGGCCTTCGAGGCCCTTCTCCGCACGCCAGCCGTCCACGATGGCGGCCTGCAGACCGAACATCTCGGCCTTCTCGTCGGGCTCCTCGTGGTCGTACCCGAGCAGGTGCAGCACTCCGTGGACGGTGAGGAGCTGGAGCTCCTCGTCCATGGAGTGCTGCGTCTCGGCGTCCTTGCCCTGCTGCTCGGCGACCTCCGGGCACAGCACGATGTCACCGAGCAGCCCCTGCGGCGGCTCCTCGTCGTCCTTCGCGGGCGGCCGGAGCTCGTCCATCGGGAACGACATGACGTCCGTGGGGCCCGGCAGGTCCATCCACTGGATGTGCAGCTGCTCCATGGCGTCGGTGTCCACGACGATCACCGAGAGCTCGGAGAGCGGGTGGATGCGCATCCGCGCGAGGGCGTAGCGGGCGATGTCGAGGATCGCCTGCTCGTCGACCTCGGTCCCGGACTCGTTGTTGACGTCGATCGACATGGTCGCGCTGGTCTACTTCCGTTTGGTACGGGCGCCCTTGTGGGTGCCGTTCTCCGTGCCGTTCTGGCTGTCGTACTTCTCGTACGCGTCGACGATACGGCCGACCAGCTTGTGCCGGACGACGTCCTGGGTCGTGAGCCGCGAGAAGTGGACGTCGTCGAGGCCCTCCAGGATGTCCTGGACCTGACGCAGACCGGACTTGGTGCCGCTCGGCAGGTCGACCTGCGTCACATCACCCGTGACCACGATCTTCGAATCGAAACCGAGCCGGGTGAGGAACATCTTCATCTGCTCGGCACTGGTGTTCTGCGCCTCGTCCAGAATGATGAAGGCGTCATTGAGCGTCCTACCCCGCATGTACGCCAGCGGCGCGACCTCGATCGTGCCCGCCGCCATCAGGCGCGGGATCGAGTCCGGGTCGAGCATGTCGTGCAGGGCGTCGTAGAGCGGGCGCAGGTAGGGGTCGATCTTGTCGTAGAGCGTGCCCGGCAGGAAGCCGAGCCGTTCCCCCGCCTCGACCGCCGGGCGGGTCAGGATGATGCGGCTGACCTGCTTGGCCTGGAGGGCCTGGACGGCCTTGGCCATGGCGAGGTAGGTCTTGCCGGTACCGGCGGGGCCGATGCCGAAGACGATGGTGTGCTTGTCTATGGCGTCGACGTACCGCTTCTGGTTGAGCGTCTTGGGGCGGATGGTGCGTCCGCGCGAGGACAGGATGTTCTGGGTGAGGACCTCGGCGGGGGTCTCCGGGCCGTCGCCCTCCCCGTTCTCAGTCGCCCGCAGCATGGCGATCGAGCGTTCCACCGCGTCCTCCGTCATCGGCTGTCCGGTGCGGAGCACCAGCATCATCTCGTCGAACAGTCGCTGGACGAGGGCCACTTCACGGGCGTCGCCGATGGCGCTGATCTCATTGCCCCGGACGTGGATGTCGGCCGCCGGGAAGGCCTTCTCGATCACGCGCAGGAGGACGTCGCCCGATCCGAGCACGGTCACCATGGGGTGCGCCGCGGGGACGGTGAACTGGGCTCGTGACTGCCCCTGCGCGGGGCTGTGAGCTGTGGGTGTCTGCGTCATGGGCCGGCTCTGTAGGCCTGCTCATCCTCCTCGGTGAGGCACGCTTGCCGGTACGGCAGCCTTGTGTCTCCAAGAGTACGTCGGGGCACCGACAACACCGTAGGACTTTTCCGCCGCACCTGTGGCACCAGGGGCGGCCCCGGGTGCCGGCCCCCGTCCTCCGTCTCGCGTGCCCTGTCCCCCGTCCGGCCACCCGCATCCGGTGTCACGCGGATCTGCGGAATCCGATCGTCGGTACGGCCCGTCTCAGGGGCCAGGCCCGGGCGCTCTCCGGAAGCAGCGGTTCCAGGAAGGCGTACCGGCCGAGCGCCGCGGGGTCCTGATGGTCGTAGGACTGCACGCGGCGCCACCAGGCGGCGATCTCCGACCAGCCGGGCGCGGACAGCGAGCCGCCGAACTCCTGGACCGACAGCGCCGCGGTGAGCCCCGCGAAGGCGAGGCGGTCGGCGAGCGGCCAGCCGGCGAGCGTGCCCGTCACGAACCCCGCCACGAAGACGTCCCCCGCACCGGTCGGATCCATCGCCTCGACCTCGATGGCCGGAACCTCCGCGGTCTCACCGGTCCTGCGGTCCACGGCGTACGCTCCCTCGGCACCCAGCGTGACGACGGCGAGCGGTACGTGCTCGGTGAGCGCGTGCGCGGCGGCGCGGGGACATGAGGCGCCGGTGTACCGCATGGCTTCCTCGGCGTTCGGCAGGAACGCCTCGCAGTGCCGCAGGTCGGCGAGCCCGGCGAGGTCCCAGCGGCCCGTGTCGTCCCAGCCCACGTCGGCGAAGATCCGGGTGCCCCGCTCCGCCGCCCCGGCGATCCAGTGCGCGCTCGTGCCCGGCGTCAGCGAGGCGACGGCCGCCCGCGCGCGGGGCGAGCAGTCGGGCGCGGGCTCCTCCGGGGGCGGCTCGTGGCCGTGGCTGACCATGGTCCGCTCGCCCTCGTACGCCATCGAGACGGTCACCGGGGAGTGCCAGCCGGGCGCGGTGCGGGACGCGGAGAGGTCGATGCGTTCGCCCTGCTCCAGGGCGTCCCAGCAGTACTCGCCGTAGTGGTCGTCCCCGAAGGCCGCGGCGAGCGAGGTCTTCAGGCCGAGCCTGGCCAGCGCGGTCGCCATGTTCGCGACGCCGCCGGGGCTGGACCCCATGCCGCGGGCCCAGGACTCGGTCCCGCGGACGGGGGCGGAGTCGAGTCCGGTGAAGATGATGTCGAGGAAGACGGTGCCGGTGAGGTAGACGTCCCAGGGCGGGTCGTCGGAGCGGCGCAGTTCGGCGAGTGGGTCGAACTGGGCCTGTCGGTACGGTCCCTTCCCGTTGGACGCGGTCACGGTGCGCTCCCCTGAGTGGTGCGGATTCAGGCCAGTGTGCACCAAACGCTCTTCAGGGCGGGGAGGGTCACGCCGGGCCCTCGCGTCCCGTCGGCCACAGGCCGGTTCCCGCTCTCGTCCAGGCTCCGGTTCAGGCTCAGGACGGGTCGAAATCGCGCTCTGTTACCCGGGCCGCCATCTCCCAAACAACAAGTGGTCCAGATCACACCTTCTCCCTTATCGAATCCACCCTTCCGCTTGATACAAATTGCCCGCGCGTTCCTGTCCGTCGACGGCCGCACCAACTCCCCTTCGCATGGCCCCCCTTTCCGTCCGCACGCCCAGGGAACGCCCGTGTCCGCCCGCACCACCGCTCCGTCCTGGCCCCTCGTCGCCCTTTTCACGGCGGGCTATCTGGCCCCGTACCTGCTGCCCACCACCGTCGGCAGACTCGACGCGGCCCTCCCCCTCTCCGCCACCCAGGCCGGTGCCGTCGGCAGTCTGCTGCTGCTCAGCTCGGCCGCGGCGGGTTTCGCCCTCGCCTCCCGGATCCACCGGCTGGGCGCCCGGCGGCTGGCCCGCGCGGGTCTGCTGCTCGCCGTGCTCGGCTACGGCACGGCCGCGCTGTCGACCAGCGTGCCCGTCGTCATCGCCGGCGCGCTCGTCGGCGGCCTCGGCTCCGGTACGGCCACCACGGTCGCCGCGGCCGGTACGGCCGCCCGGCGCGACCCCCACCGCACCACGACCCTCGGTCTGCTGAGCGTCTCCGCCCTCGCGGCGACCGTCTATCTGACGGTCCCCCACCTGGGCCCGGGCCACGGCCTGCCCCTCGCGGCGGTCGCGCTCACCGCGGCCCTCGTATGGCCCGCGACGGCCCAGCTGCCCACCGGCTCCGGTGCGGCCGGGGCGACCGCCCACCGCCCCGCTGCGACGCCTCCGCCCCCGCTGCCGTACCGCCGGCCCGGCCTGGTGCTCGCCGCGGCCATGCTCTGCTGGTCCCTGGCCCAGAACTCCCTCTGGGGCGTCAGCAGCCACATCGGGACCCGGCAGGCGGGCCTGGGCGAGGCGACGGTCGGGGTGGTCTTCGCGGCGGCGCTCGGCGCGGGCCTGCTCGGCGTGCTGTGCGCGGGTGCGCTGGGACCCCGGATCGGCCGGGCGCTGCCCGTCGGCGCGGGCACCGTCCTGATCGCGGTCTGCATCGTGGTCAGCGCGGGCGCGGACGGTCTGACGAGCTTCGCCGTGGGCGAGATCGCCTGGAACGCCCTCTACCCGGTGGTCCTCTCCTACCTGATCAGCCTGGCCGCGTCGCTCGACCCGCACGGCCGCTGGGCCGTTCTGGCGGGCTCGGCGTCCTCGCTCGGCACGGCGTGCGGCCCCCTGGCGGGCAGCCTGCTGTCGGCCGCGGCGGGCTATCCCGCGATGGGCTGGGTCCTCGCGACGGCTCTGCTCCTGCTGGCCGTACCACTGGCCGCGGTGGCCGTACGCACCACGGGCGGCCCGGTGCTCCGGGGCCCGGAACCGGTCCTGCGCGGCGGCCCCGTGGAGCAGCCGGTGCACCAGGTACAGCACCCCGTGGAGCAGCCGGTGGTGGAGATCACCGTGGACCACCCGCAGCCCGCGCGGCAGGAGTTCGACACGGCGGGCCCCCAGAACTCGGGCACGTCACCGTCGGCGCCCGCGCCCTGAACGACCACCCACCACGGTCAGGCTCCGAACTCGTACGCCTCCACCTCGGCGAGGTACCGGGCCCGTCGTTCCTCGTCGTGTTCGAGGAACGACGCGGTGAACGAGTTCCGGGCCAGCTCACGCAGCCGCTCGGGGGCGAGCCCGAGGGCCTCCCGCACGGCGTCGAAGGTGTCCCCGGCGTACCCGCCGAAGTACGCGGGATCGTCGGAGTTGACCGTGCACAGCAGTCCCGCGTCGAGCATCGCGGGCAGCGGGTGCTCCGCCAGTACGTCGACGGCCCTCAGCCGTACGTTGGACAGGGGGCACAGCGTCAGCGGCACCTGCTCCCGCACCAGCCGGGCCACCAGCTCCGGGTCCTCCATGCAGCGCAGTCCGTGGTCGATCCGCTCGACCCCGAGCACGTCCAGCGCCTCGGTGACGTACGCTGGCGGCCCCTCCTCGCCCGCGTGCGCGACCCGTCGCAGACCGAGCGCGGCGGCGGCCTCGTACACCTCGCGGAACTTCGCCGGCGGGTGCCCGACCTCGGCGGAGTCGAGGCCGACGCCGACGATCGGTCCGCCCGGCGCCAGGTACGGCTTCGCGGCCTCCAGGGTCTCCATCGCGGACCCGGCGGACTCGTCCCGCAGGAAGCACATGATCAGCTGGGTGGAGATGCCGTGCACGGCCTCTCCCCCACTCTCGGCTTCGCTCGAGCGGGGGGACCCCCATCGGTCGAGCGCCCTCCCGAGCCCTTCCACCACCGTTCCGATGCCGACGCCCCGCGCGAGGTGCGCCTGCGGGTCGAAGAAGATCTCCGCGTGCCGCACTCCCTGGGCGGCGGCGCGCGCGAGATACGCGTCGGCGAGGTCCGCGAAGTCGTCCTCGGTCCGCAGCACGGCCATGAGCCCGTAGTACAGGTTCAGGAACGACTGCAGATCGGCGAACTCGTACGCCTTGCGCAGCTCGTCCGTGTCCGCGTACGGCAGCGTGATCCCGTTGCGGGCCGCCAGGGCGAAAGCCAGCTCGGGCTCCAGCGTGCCTTCGATGTGCAGGTGCAGTTCAGCTTTGGGGAGGGGCATCGAAGCATGGTACGGGTGTTTCACCGACGCTTCGGAACCGGCACCCTCAGCAGATCGTGCGCCACGGTCAGCTCCCCCTCGAACCCGGCGGCCCGCGCCTGCCGCTCGAACTCCTCCGGATCGGAGTACCGCTGGCTGAAGTGCGTGAGCACCAGATGCCGTACGCCCGCGTCCCGCGCCACGGTGGCCGCCTGCCCGGCGGTCAGGTGCCCGTGATCGACGGCGAGCCGCTCGTCCCCATCCAGAAAGGTCGACTCGATGACGAGCAGGTCGCAGCCCTCGGCGAGCGCGTACACCCCGTCGCACAGCCGGGTGTCCATGACGAACGCGAACCGCTGCCCGCGCCGCACCTCACTGACGTCGTCGAGCAGGACGTCCCCGAGGACCCCCTCCCGCTGGATCCGCCCCACGTCCGGGCCCTTGATCCCGTGCGCGGCGAGCCGGTCGCCCAGCATCCGCCGCCCGTCGGGCTCGACGAGCCGGTACCCGTACGACTCGACGGGATGCGACAGCTTCCGCGCCTCCAGCGTGTACGCCGTCGAGGTGGCGAGCACCCCGTCGGAGTCCACCGGAGCCTCGGTGAGCGCGGCCGTCTCGCGGTAGGCGGTCGCGTACCGCAGCCGGTCGAAGAACTTCTGCCCGGAGCGCGGGTAGTGCGCGCTGATCTCGTGCGGCACCCGGTCGAGGTTGATCCGCTGGATCACCCCGGCCAGGCCCAGCGAGTGGTCGCCGTGGAAGTGCGTGACGCAGATCCGGTGCAGGTCGTGCGCGGCCACCCCGGCCCGCAGCATCTGCCGCTGCGTGCCCTCGCCGGGATCGAAGAGGATGCCCTCGCCGTCCCAGCGCAGCAGATAGCCGTTGTGGTTGCGGTGCCGGGTGGGAACCTGGCTGGCGGTCCCGAGGACCACCAATTCACGTACGGACACGTCGAGTTATCCGGCTTCTTCGCTGTCCGACTATCCGGGGGGCCACTGCAGACCGCGACCGCCCAGTACATGGGCGTGCGCGTGGAAGACGGTCTGCCCGGCTCCACTCCCCGTGTTGAAGACGAGACGGTAGCTGTCGAGCTTCTCCTCGGCGGCGACCTCACCGGCCTCGCGCACGACGTCGGCGAGGATCGCCGGTTCGGCGGCGGCGAGGGAGGCGGCGTCCGGGTGATGGACCTTCGGGATCACCAGGATGTGGGTGGGCGCCTGCGGATTTATGTCCCGGAAGGCCAGAGTCGTCCCGGTCTCGCGAACGACGGTCGCCGGGATCTTCCCCCCGACGATCTTGCAGAACAGACAGTCGTCCTGCGGTTCCCCTGCCATCACAGCCTCCTCGGCCCGAGTTGATCGATGCCCCGGCATGGTACCGAGGGAGGGTGCCCCTGAAGGGGCGCCCCTTCAGGGGCGCGGGGAACTGCGCGACCAGCCCCCACGCACCCGCACCCGCACCCGCACCCGACGAACCCCCGTCACGCCCCCGGCAACTCCGGAGCCACCTTCGACGGGTTGTCGGCGAGCGCCGCCAGCGCGATCCGGACGGCCTCGTCAAGCTGAACATCCCGCCCGGCGGCGTAATCCTGAGGAGCCTGGACGACCTCGACGTCAGGGTCGACGCCATGGTTCTCCACCCCCCACTCGTACCCCTCGAGCCAGAACGCGTACTTGGGCTGGGTGACCAGCGTCCCGTCGACCAGCCGGTACCGGCTGTCGATCCCGACGACCCCGCCCCACGTGCGCGTACCCACGACGGGCCCGATCCCCAGCGCCTTGATCGCCGCGTTCACGATGTCCCCGTCCGACCCGGAGAACTCGTTGGCGACGGCCACGACGGGCCCGCGAGGCGCGTCCTCGGGGTAACTCGTCGGCCGCATCCCGCGCGCGAGGTCCCAGCCGACGATCCGCCGGGCGAGCTTCTCGACGACGAGCTGCGAAGTGTGCCCGCCACGGTTCTCGCGGACGTCCACGACGAGCCCCTCCCGCGCCACCTCGATCCGCAGATCGCGGTGGATCTGCGCCCAGCCGGGCGCCTGCATGTCGGGCACGTGCAGATAGCCGAGCCGTCCGCCGGACTTCTCGTGCACGTAGGCACGCCTGTCGGCGACCCACGCGTGGTAGCGCAGCGGCTCCTCGTCGGACATCGGCACGACCACCGCGTGCCGCGGATCGCCGCCGCCCGCCGGGGAGATTGTCAGCTCGACGGGCTTGCCGGCCGTGCCGACGAGCAGCGGCCAGGGTCCCGCGACCGGGTCGACGGGCTGCCCGGAGACGGCCACGATCGCGTCGCCCGCGCGGACCGCGACCCCGGGTGCGGCGAGCGGCGACTGCGCGTCGGGGTCGGAGGTCTCCGACGGCAGGATGCGGTCGATACGCCACAGCGGCGCCCCCTGCGGGCCGTCCTCGTGGCGGGAGATGTCGGCGCCGAGCAGCCCCTGCCGTTCCCCGTGCCCGAATCCGCCGCGCGGCATGACGTACGCGTGCGAGGTGCCGAGTTCGCCCTGCACCTCCCAGAGGAGGTCGACCAGGTCGTCGTGGGTGGCGACCCGTTCGAGGACCGGCCGGTAGCGGTCCAGTACGCCGTCCCAGTCGGTGCCGCCCAGGTCGGGCCGCCAGAAGTTGTCGCGCATGAGGCGGCCGGTCTCGTCGTACATCTGGCGCCACTCGGCGGCCGGGTCGACGCTCTGGCGGATGCGCGACAGGTCGACGGTGATGTTGGTGTCGCTCTCGTCGTCGTTCGAGGCGCGCCGGTCGCTCGGTACGACCTTCAGTTTGCTGTCGGTCCAGAGGAGGATCCGCTTGCCGTCGCCGGTGACCATGAAGCCGTCGGCGTCCGAGGCGAGGTGCTCGATGCGCTGCTGCGCGAGGTCGTAACGCTCCAGGTCGGTCTTGGGGTCCGGGTCGTCGGGGGTGGCGCGGGAGGCGCCCAGCACACCGCGCACGGGGTGCCGCAGCCACAGCAGCCCGTCCTTGGCGGCGCGCAGCCCGGTGTAGCGGGCGGCCTCGACGGGGAACGGCACGATGCGGTCGCCGAGCCCTTCGAGGTCGATCCGGGTGGCCGGGGAGCCCTCGCTGTCGGGCGTCTCGTCCTTGTCGGGGGCCTCGAAGGGCCGCCCGTGCCGCTGGGGTCCGAAGGGCGAGGGGGTGGTGGCGGCGAGGGTGATGAGGTGCGGCCGGGAGCCCCCGACGAAGGCGAGGTCGAAGACGTGCTCGTCGTAGACGGGGTCGAAGGACCGCGCGGACAGGAAGGCCAGGTGCTTCCCGTCGAGGGTGAACGCGGGCGCGTAGTCGCGGAATCGCAGCGGTGTCGCCTCGGTCACCGACAGGTCGGCGGTGTTGGCGAGCTTGAGCTGGCGCAGCGGGCGCGGGCCGGGGTGCGACCAGGCCAGCCAGGCCGAGTCGGGTGAGAAGACGAGCCCGGAGACCTCACCGTCCTCGCTGCGGTCGACCTCGCGGACCTCGCCGGTCTCGCGTTCGACGAGCAGGACGCGTCCGTCGTGCGAGGCGACCGCGGCCCGGCTGCCGTCGGGCGCCATCGCGAGTCCGAGGACGCGGCCGAGCTGTCCGGCGGCGAGCCTGCGCGGGGTCGCGCCGGGTGCCACGCCGGTCGCCGGGGCGAACTCCAGGGCGTCGTCGCCCTCCGCGTCGGTCGCCCACACCACGTGTTCCTCGCCGTCGGCGCGGAAGGTGCGGGGCAGCCTGGCCCGTACGCCCTGTTCGGCGGCGAGCGCGCGGGCGGGTCCCGAGCGGTGGGTGACCCAGTGGACGGCTCCGCGCACGGCGACCGCGCTGCCGCGTCCGGTGTGGTCGGGGGCGGCGGCGCCGAACCAGCGGGCGGCGTTCACGGGATGGGGCTGCAGGTCGACGCGCTGTCCGCCGAGCCGGATGTCGAGCCGGCGCGGCTCGGCCCCGTCGAGGTCGTCGAGGATCCACAGCTCACCGGCGGACGCGTACACGACGCGGGTTCCGTCGGTGGAGGCGTGCCGGGCGTAGAAGCCCTCGATCCCGGTGTGCCGCCGCAGGTCCGACCCGTCGGCGAGGGACGAGTACACGGCTCCCACGCCTTCGTGGTCGGAGAGGAAGACGACCCGCTCCCCGACCCACGAGGGGTATTCGAGGTTCCCGTCGAGATCGGCGTGCAGCCGTACGAACTCGCCGCGCTCACCCTCCCCTTCGCTCGCCCGGTCGATCCACAGCTTGCCCGCGGTGCCGCCCCGGTAGCGCTTCCACCAGGCGGCCTCGCGGCCCATGGGCGCGGACAGCAGTACGGTGCCGCCGGGGCCGTGGGCCACATCACCGACGGGCCCGTACGGGAGGGTGGTCGCGGGTCCGCCGTCGAGCGGGATCTCGCGGGCCCAGCTGCGGCGCAGGCTCGCCTGGCCCTGCGTGCTGAGCGCGAGCACCTGCCCCTCGGGGGTCCAGCCGCGCACCTGGGTCTTCCAACTGCCCCAGTACGTCAGGCGTTTGGCGGGGCCTCCGTCGACGGGGGCAATGTGCACCTCGGGGGCGCCGTCGCTGGTCGAGGTCCAGGCGACGGTCGCGCCGTCCGGGGAGATCCGTGGATGGTTCACGGGAACGTTGTCGGCACTGACCCGCCAGGCACGGCCGCCGTCGAGCGGCGCCACCCAGACGTCGTCCTCGGCGGTGAAGGCGATCAACTCACCGTGCAGGTGCGGATACCGGAGATACGCGGAGGTCGCGGCGGATGCGGCGGATGCGGATGCGGCGGATGCAGGCTGTGTCACCCGATCACCCTATGCAGCCGTCCCCGGCCGCGACCAGAGCTTTCGATCACTTCCCCGGGCCGGCCGCTTCGTCGCATTGATCACTTTCCCGAGATGCAGGAGCAACTCGGGTTCGGATACACGGTCACGGTCCGGGTGACGGTGACGGTCGCCCCCGGCTGGTCGGGCGGCGGGGTCGTCGGGTTGTTGGCGGGCGGCGTATTCGCCTGGCAATTGCCGAGGACGTTCAGCCGGAACACCTCCTTGCCGCCCACCGTCGCGGTGAGATCGCCGCGTACGCAGGTGCCGTTGACCTCCTGGGTCACCTGGCCCTTGATGCTGATGTCCTGGCCGTCCTTGGTCTCGCCCGTGCAGTCGACGGACGCCACGCTGTGGACGCTCGCCGAGGGAGTGGGTTCGCCCTTGTCGCCGTACGAGGCGGTGCAGGTGAGCCACTGCACGTCGATGCCCCGCTTCTCCAGCTCGCTCGTGCCCTTCTGGTCGGTGGTGATCGCGACGGCCGCGGTGTTCAGGCCGTCGCCCGGTTCACACGCGACCAGCGCGAACACGGCCGAGACGGCGGTCAGTGCGATCGCCGGGCCGCGGTGCCGTATACGCCTCAGTGCCCCCATGCACGGCAGCGTGCCACCGCCGGCGCCCCCGCGGTAGCCCCCATGCGGCCACGCTCACCCTCCCGGGGGACGCGGCCCCCGAACCCCCGCGGCACGACTCACTGCCGGCTGCGGGCCGACGGGGGCTGGCCGCGCAGTTCCCCGCGCCCCTGAGCGCCTGGCGGCGCGGCGGTTTGGGGGGCGCGGGTAAC
>NZ_JBHXTO010000191.1:0-14857 GCF_042677425.1 Streptomyces sp. NPDC127119
CAGTTCCCCGCGCCCCTAAAGGGGCAAAAGCAGGGGCGCAGCCCCGCTTTTAGGGGCGCGGGGAACTGCGCGGGCAACCCCCACCGGGCCGCAGCCGAGAAAGCCGCTCAACCGCCGGAGGTATCCAGCTCCGCGTCCTCACTCACGCCCGAGCAGTCGTACGGATCCTTCAGCCAGCCGTCCGGGAGGACGACCCGGCCGTTGCCGGACGTGCGCCCGCGCGGCCCGTCCGCCCCCACCGGCCACGGCTGGTCGAGTTCCAACTCCTCCAGCCCCTCCGCCAGTTCGCTCAAGGACGAGGTGACGGCGAGCCGCCGCCGCATCTCGGAGCCGACGGCGAACCCCTTCAGGTACCACGCCACGTGCTTGCGGAAGTCGATGACCCCGCGCGCCTCGTCCCCGATCCACTCCCCGAGCAGCGTCGCGTGCCGCACCATGACGGCAGCGACCTCCCGAAGGGCCGGCTGCGCGTACTGACCGCCCCGCCCCTCGAACGCCGCGACGAGGTCGGCGAACAGCCACGGCCGCCCGAGGCACCCCCGGCCCACGACGACCCCGTCGCACCCGGTCTCGCGTACCATCCGCAGCGCGTCGTCGGCGGACCAGATGTCCCCGTTCCCGAGGACGGGGATCTCCGGGACGTGCTCCTTGAGCCGTGCGATGGCGTCCCAGTCGGCCGTCCCGCCGTAGTGCTGCGCGGCGGTGCGCCCGTGCAGCGCGATCGACGTCACACCCTCCTCGACGGCGATACGGCCCGCGTCGAGGAACGTGATGTGGTCGTCGTCGATGCCCTTGCGCATCTTCATGGTGACCGGCAGGTCCCCCGCCCCGGCGACCGCCTCCCGCAGGATCGCCCGCAGCAGATGCCGCTTGTACGGCAGGGCCGAGCCGCCGCCCTTGCGGGTCACCTTCGGGACCGGGCAGCCGAAGTTCAGGTCGATGTGGTCGGCGAGGCCCTCGTCCGCGATCATGCGGACGGCCTTGCCGACGGTCGCGGGGTCGACGCCGTACAGCTGGATCGAACGCGGGGTCTCCGACGCGTCGAAGCGGATCAGCTGCATGGTCTTCTCGTTGCGTTCGACCAGCGCCCGCGTGGTGATCATCTCGCTGACGAACAGGCCCTTGCCCCCGCTGAACTCCCTGCACAGCGTGCGGAACGGCGCGTTCGTGATGCCCGCCATGGGGGCGAGCACGACGGGCGGCCGGACGGTGTGCGGGCCGATCTGCAGTGCGGTGTTCACCGCGGACGTGAGCGTGGGCATGCCCCCATTGTCACGTACGCCGACCCATGACGGTAGTCGTTAGTTAGGCACACTACCGACATGAGCGTAACCTGGTACCCATGCCTGAGCTCAGCCCCCGCCGGCGCCAGCTGGTGCTCGCGATCTGCTGCATGAGTCTGCTGATCGTGAGCCTCGACAACACCGTCCTCAACGTCGCCCTCCCCTCCATGCAGAAGGATCTGCACGCGAGCCTGGCGGGCATGCAGTGGACGATCGACGCGTACACCCTGGTGCTCGCCTCGCTGCTGATGCTCGCGGGCTCGACCGCCGACCGCATCGGCCGCCGCAAGGTCTTCATGGCGGGCCTGGTCGTCTTCACCGTCGGCTCGGTCCTGTGCTCGCTCGCGCCGAACCTCGAATCCCTCGTGGCCTTCCGCATGATCCAGGCGGTCGGCGGCTCGATGCTCAACCCGGTCGCCATGTCGATCATCACCAACACCTTCACCGACCCGCGCGAACGCGCCCGCGCGATCGGCGTCTGGGGCGCGGTGGTCGGCATATCCATGGCCGCGGGCCCGCTGGTCGGCGGCCTCCTCGTGGACTCCGTCGGCTGGCGTTCGATCTTCTGGGTCAACCTGCCGGTGGGCCTGGCCGCGCTCCTGCTCACCCTGCGGTACGTGCCGGAGTCCCGCGCGCCCAAGGCGCGCCGCCCCGACCCGGTGGGCCAGCTCCTGGTGATCGCGCTGCTCGGCTCCCTCACCTACGCGATCATCGAGGCGCCCAGCTCGGGCGCCGGCAAGATCCTCGTCTTCGGCGGGATCGCGCTCGCCGCGCTGATCACGCTCCTCTGGTACGAGCCGCGGCGCGACGAACCCCTCATCGACCTGCGCTTCTTCCGGTCGGCGCCGTTCAGTGGGGCGACGGTGGTGGCGGTGAGCGCGTTCGCCGCGCTCGGCGGGTTCCTCTTCCTGTCCACCCTCTACCTCCAGAACGTCCGGGGGCTGAGCGCGCTCGACGCGGGCCTGTGGATGCTGCCCATGGCGGCCATGACCTTCGTCTGCGCGCCGCTGTCCGGACGGCTCGTCGGCAACCGGGGGCCGCGGCTCTCCCTCCTGGTCGCCGGTACGGCGATGACGGTGAGCGGGGTGCTGTTCGCGGCGTTCGAGGCGGAGACGGCGAACGTGACGCTCGTCATCGGGTACGTGCTGTTCGGGCTCGGCTTCGGTTTCGTGAACGCGCCCATCACCAACACGGCGGTGTCGGGCATGCCTCGCGCCCAGGCGGGGGTGGCGGCGGCCGTCGCGTCCACGAGCCGGCAGATCGGGCAGACGCTGGGGGTCGCGGTGATCGGGGCGGTGCTCGCGTCGGGGGTCGGCACGTCGTCGTACCGGGCCGCGTTCGTCTCGGCGGCCCGGCCCGCGTGGTGGATCATCGCCGCGTGCGGGCTCTCGGTCCTGGTGGTGGGCGGCCTGTCCAGCGGCCGCTGGGCCCGAAGGACAGCGGCCCGCACGGCAGCGAGCCTGTCCTCACCAGAGGTAAAGCAGTCAGCAGGCGTCACCTGAGCCTGCGCCCCGCCCGAAGGCCCACCGCCGGGTGCGGGCCGGTGGGGGTTGCTCGCGCAGTTCCCCGCGCCCCTCAAAAGCGGGGCTGCGCCCCGGCTTTTGTGGCTTTAGGGGCGCGGGGAACTGCGCAGTCTTTTGTCTTTAGGGGCGCGGGGAACTGCGCGGCCAGCCACGACGGGCCCGCAGCCGACGACGGGCCGCCACCCCCTAGGCGCGCGAGGAACCGCGCACAACCGCCAGCTCCTGCAACCGTTCAAGCCGCGCACGCGACGCCCCGTCCGCCGGTGCGTACGTGACCATTCGTGCCCCCTCCCCCGGCCCCAGCCAAAGATCCGTGTGGACGAGCGTCAGCCGCCCCACGTACCGGTTGTCGAACAGCTTCGTCTTGCTGCGCGAACCGACCACCTCGTGCCGCCCCCACACCTCCCGGAACTCCTCCGACTCCGCGCACAGCCGCTTGAGCAGCATCTTCCAGGCGGGGTCCGCGAGGTGCCCGGCCATGGCCCCCCGGAACTTCGCCGCCATCAGCCGCACGGTCTCCTCAAGCAGCACGATCGTGGAGCGCCACTGCTCGTTCGTGGTGATGAGGAGCATGCAGTTGCGGTCCTCCGGCGGCACCTCGTCGAGGTCGCACAGCAGCAGCCCGTACGTGCGGTTGTACGCGAGGACGTCGTACCGGCTGTTCTGGATGCAGGCGGGCAGCGGCTCCAGCTGTTCCAGCAGCTGGAGCAGCGCCGGCGTGATCGTCATGCAGCGTGAGGCCGGCGTGGGATCGACGGCCCCGGCCAGCTGGAAGAGGTGGGCGCGCTCGTTGGAGTCGAGCATCAGGGTGCGGGCGAGCGCGTCGAGGACCTGGACGGAGACCTGGATGTCACGGGCCTGTTCGAGCCAGGTGTACCAGGTGACGCCGACCGCGGAGAGCTGCGCGACCTCCTCCCGGCGCAGGCCGGGGGTGCGCCGGCGGCTGCCGCGGGGCAGCCCCACCTGTTCGGGCGTGATGTGCTCACGCCGATGGCGGAGGAAGGCGGCCAGCTCGTGCCGCCGGATCTCCGGCTCCCCCGCCCAGGTGACTCCTCCCGTCACCCCGGTGACCGGTCCCGTGCCCGCCATCGTCTTCTCGGCCATGGTCGTCATGTCTCCAGCCTGCCGCGCCGCGGCCCCTGTCGCGGACCCTGTTGCCGGGTACTCCTTCTACCAGGATAAGAAGACTCTGGTACCAGTCTGGGAGTCGGCGCAAGATCGATGCCGTGACCGAAATCCTCGCTCCCCGCACAGCCCGCTCCGTGGCGGCCGGCCCACCCGTGCTCGGCACGCTCGGACTGTTCACCGTGCTGCTCGGCGCGGCCCTGCCCCTCATCGACTTCTTCATCGTGAATGTCGCCCTGCCCACGATCGGCCACGATCTGGCCGCGGGCGATGCCGTCCTGGAACTCGTCGTCGCCGGGTACGGGGTCGCGTACGCCGTGCTTCTCGTCCTCGGCGGACGGCTCGGCGACACGTTCGGCAGGCGGCGGCTCTTCCTCGGCGGGATGGCGGCCTTCGGGCTGACCTCGCTGGCGTGCGGCCTCGCCCCGACGGCGTGGACGCTCGTCGCGGCGCGCGTCGCCCAGGGCGCGGCGTCCGCGGCGATGCTCCCGCAGGTCCTCGCGACCATCCAGTCGGCGACCCGGGGTCCGCGCCGCGCCAAGGCGATGAGCCTGTACGGGGCCACGGCCGGTCTCTCCATGGTGGCCGGGCAGATACTCGGTGGCGTCCTCGTCGCGGCCGACATCGCGGGCACCGGCTGGCGCGCGGTCTTCCTGGTGAACGTGCCGGTCGTGCTGGTGGGCCTGTTCCTGGCCGCCAGGGCCGTCCCGGAGACCCGCTCGCAGCATCCGCAGCCGGTGGACGTCCCCGGTACGGTCCTGCTGGGCGTGGCCCTGGTGTCCCTGCTGGCCCCGCTGACCGAGGGCCGGGCGGCGGGCTGGCCGCTGTGGACCTGGCTGTCGCTGGCTCTGTTCCCCGTCGCCGCGACCGCCTTCTACCTGGTCGAACGCCGTTCGGAACGCCGGGGCAGCACTCCGCTGGTCCCGCCGAGCCTCTTCGCCAACGTCCCCCTGCGCCGCGGCCTGATCATGATCGTCCCCTTCTCCATCGGCTTCAGCGGCTTCATGTTCGTCATCGCGGTCGCGCTCCAGGAGGGCGTGGACCTGAGCCCGGTCCGCGCGGGCCTGACCCTCGTGCCGATGGCGCTGTCCTTCTTCGTGGCGTCGCTGCTCGGCCCCCGGCTGGTGGCCCGGTGGGGTACGCGCGTGGTGACGGCGGGCGGTCTGGTCCAGGCGGTCGGCGTGGGCGTTCTCGCGCTCACGGTGTGGGGTTCCTGGCCCGACCTCGGCGGCCCGCAGCTCTGGCCGGGCCTGATGATCGCGGGCGCGGGGCAGGCCCTCCAGCTGCCCGTCCTCTTCCGCGTCATCCTGTCCGAGGTCCCCGCGGCCCGCGCCGGGGTGGGCAGCGGAGTGATGATCACCGCCCAGCAGTCGGCGCTCGCCCTCGGCGTGGCCACCCTCGGCACCCTGTTCCTCACCCTGGTCCCGGGCCGGGGCATGGGCGACGCCCTGGCCACGACCCTGCTCGTCCAGCTCGCCGCCGTCGTCCTGACGACGGGGCTGAGCCTGCGCCTGCCGCGCGAGATCGCCTGAGCCGCCGCACCCGCGGGAGGGCCGGTCAGCTGGGGAACATGCCGGTCGCGTTGACCCAGGTGCCGGTGAGCCCGGCCGCCGCGTCGGAGGCGAGGAAGGCCGCCAGGGCCGCGATGTCCGCGATCCGGGGTGAGCGCTTCGTCATCCGCAGGCTGTCGAGGTGCGCGCGGATGCCCGCCACGGCGGCCTCGTCGGGCGCGGGCGCACCGGCCGCGCTGAGCTTCTCGGGGGTGAGGGTGTCGACGACGCCCGCGGTCCAGATGCCGAGGGCCCGTACCCCCGCGGGACCGGCTTCCTGGGCGAGCTGACGGATCAGCGCGTCGAGTGCGCCGTCGGCCGCCCCCGTACCGCCGAGCATCGGACTGCCGTTGTGGGAGCCGCTGTTGAGGCCGAGGATCACTCCGGACCCCTGGGCGGCCATCCGGCGGGCGGCGGCGCGGGCGGTGATGAACTGGCAGGTGATGCCCTGCGCGACCGGCCGGGTGTAGTCGGCCACCGACATCTCGGTCAGGGGGACGCCCTGGAAGTCGCCGCGCGGCACCAGGTTGAACGAGACGTCGAACCGGCCGGCCCGCTCGACCACCGAGTCGGCGTGCGCCTCGACGGCGTCCTCGTCACCGGCGTCGAGCACGTCGTACGTGGCCCCGGTCGCGTCGGCGACCTCACGCAGCGTCTTCTCCGTCCGGCCGACGAGGAAGACCTTCGCCCCTGCCTCCGTGTACGCCTTCGCGACACCCGCGCCGAGGGAACCGGCTCCGCCGTAGACGACCGCGACCTTGTTCTGCAGCATGGCTCTTCATCTCCTCGAAGGGGGCGCGGGGTGCGCCCGTCACCCCATGAGACGCGCCCGGCGCGGAAACTCATCGCTCCCACGACCGGCCGTGCGGCTCTCACAGGGTCATCGGCAGCCCGAACGCCTCGAACAGATGGGGTTCGAAGGTGGTGATCTGCGCGATCCGCCCCTCCTCGATCCGCAGTACGTCGATGAGCTGGGCCCGGAACACGCTGGTCCCGGGCCGTTGCAGATATCCGGCGACCGCCACCTGGCCGTTGGCCCGCACCGGCAGGTGCCGCCAGTGTCCGGCGAACATCGGCGAGGCCGGATCGAGGTTCGGCCGCACGAAGGCGAAGAGCGCGTCGCGGGAGGTGAACCAGAACGGGTTCGGCGGCATGGTGAGCACCGCGTCCTCCCGTACGAGCTCGACCATGGCGTCGATGTCGGCGCGGGCGACGACCTCCATGTAGCGCTGCAGAAGCGCCAGGTCGTCGGCGCTGGGCGGACGGGCGGACCAGTCCTCGCGCGGGCCGGGCAGGGCCTCCCGCAGGGCCGATCTGCCGCGCTGGACCGCGCTGTTGGCGGAGGCCTGACTGGCACCGAGCAGGTCGGCGGTCTCCTTCGCCGACCAGCCGGCGACATCGCGCAGGATCACCGCGGCCCGCTGGCGCGGGGGCAGTTGCTGGATGGCGGTGAGGAAGACGAGTTCGAGGGTCTCGCCCGCCACCGCCTCCTCGTCCGGCTCGTGCCGGGACACGGGCGTCTCGGGCAGCTGGTCGTCGGGGAAGGGCTGGAGCCACGGCAGGCTCGGCGGCGGCGGCCCGTCGCCGGAGTCCATGCCCGGCACCGGCTCGTAGGGGGCGGGCCGCCGGTTGTGCGTGCGCAGGAAGTCGAGGCACACCCGCGTGGCGATCTTGTAGAGCCAGGCCCGCGGGTTGCCGACGTCCTCCAGGGTGTCCCGGGCCCGCCAGGCGCGCAGGAACGCCTCCTGGGTGAGGTCCTCGGCCTCGTCGTACGAGCCGAGGATCCGGTAGCAGTGGGCCCGCAGTTCCCGCCGGTGCGCTTCGACGAGCGTGTCGAAGCCGCCGTCACGGGGATTCGTCACACCGGCGGGCGTGACGAATTCCGCGCCCTCGTCCCCGACGGGCTCCGCCCGCTCCTCGGGGGCCTCCCGGGTCTCCTTGGGCTCCATGGTCTCGCGGGCTTCCCGGGCGAGGCGGCGCAGTTGGCCGAAGCGGGGGGACAGGGCCTCGACATCGGCGTGGAAGGCGACCGCGGGTTCCAGTCGCAGCCGTCGCAGCCGGTCGCCCAGGTCGGAGACGAGTTCCCCGGCGGGTGCGCCGGCCGGCCGCTTGCGCTCCCGGTAGGCGCGCTGGCGGCACGCCTGCGAGCAGTACGAGGCGGCCCGACCGGGCCCTCCGCCGTCCTCGATGGGGCGCCCGCAGATCCGACAGGTTCCGGCCATGCCCCCACGCTAGTCGCCGCAGAGGCCCCCAATGCGCGGAATGCGCACAGAACTCACCTGACACACACCCCCGTTGATGTTGTTCTTGTTGCACACTCCTAGGGCTTGTCGCGCAAGCCGAGCGCGACCACCAGGAGGCGTCATGCTGCAGATCAACACCAGCAAAGTGAGCCGCTGGGACCAACACGGCCGCGAGCACGTCGTACGGGTACAGCGCACGGGCATGCAGCGGACGATCAGATGCGACACGTGCGGCTGGCGCAAGCCCGCCCAGTTCCTGCCCTGGCTGAAGGCCGAGGAACATCTCGCGGAGGCCCACCAGGCGACGGTGGACCCGGCCGGTTCCTGAGCCGGTCAGGCCCTCAGTCCACGCACCACCAGGTCCACGACGGCCTCGAACTCGCCCTCGATCCCGGGCTGTTCCCACGCGTCGGCGTGACACGGGTCGTGGAAGCGGTCCGTGGCCTGGAAGAGGGCACGGGCGGTGACGGCGGGGTCGGCGGCGGCGAAGGTGCCGGAGTCGACCCCGGACCGGATGATCGTCGTGAGCTGTCCGGTGAGGGCGGCGATGTGCTCACCGACCGCCTCGCCGCTCTCCCCGGTCAGCACCATGTACGTGGCGAACAGTTCGGGGTCGTCGCCCGCCTTGCGGCGCTTGGCGGTGAACAGGGCCGCGAGCCAGTCGCGCAGCCGGGCCTCCGGGTCACGGTCCTGCGCCACGATGTCGTCGAGGACCGCCGACGTACGGTCCAGCCAGCGCTTCGTGACCGCCTCCCGCAGCGCCGCCTTCGTACGGAAGTGCCGGTAGACGCTGCCGTGGCTGACGCCGAGCGCGCGGGCCACGTCCACCACGGTCGCCTTCGCGGGGCCGTGGCGGCGCAGCACCTCCTCGGTGACCTCAAGGATGCGCTCGGCGGTCAGGATCTCGGTGGTCGCCATGGTGATGACCGTACCGGCGGTGTCGTCAGCGCTCGCTGTCGAGGTGTGCCATCTGCGCGGACGGGTAGCGGTCGCCGGCCGCCGAACCGGCCGGGACGGCCTCCTCGATCGCGGTGAGGTCGGCGGTGTCGAGGCCGACGTCGAGCGCGCCGAGCGCCTCCGTGAGGCGCTCGCGGGTCCGGGCGCCCACCAGCGGCACGATGTCCTCGCCGCGTGACAGCGCCCAGGCGATGGCGATCTGCGCGACGGACGCGCCCTTCTGCTCGGCGATCTTCCGCAGCGCCTCGACGAGGTCCAGGTTGTGGCGGAGGTTGTCGCCCTGGAAGCGGGGGCTGTGGGCACGGAAGTCGTTGGCGGCGAGCTGCCGGTCGGGCGTGAAGTGCCCGGAGATCAGACCGCGGGACAGCACGCCGTACGCGGTGATGCCGATGCCCAGTTCACGGGTGGTCGGCAGGATCTCGGCCTCGATGCCGCGGGAGAGGAGGGAGTACTCGATCTGCAGGTCCGAGATGGGCGCGGTGGCGGCGGCCCGGCGCACGGTGTCGGCCCCGGCCTCGCTCAGGCCGATGTGCCGTACGTACCCCTTCTCGACGAGTTCGGCGATCGCGCCGACGGTCTCCTCGATGGGGACCTCCGGGTCGACGCGCGCGATGCGGTAGACGTCGATGTGGTCGACGCCGAGCCGCTGCAGCGAGTACGCCACGAAGTTGTGGACCGCGGCGGGCCGTCCGTCGTAGCCGGACCAGCGGCCCTCCGGGTCGCGCAGGGCGCCGAACTTCACGCTGACGAGCGCCTGTTCGCGCAGCGCGGCCGGGGCGCTGCGCAGCGCCTCGCCGATCAGCATCTCGTTGTGCCCCATGCCGTAGAAGTCACCGGTGTCGAGCAGCGTGACCCCCGCGTCGAGCGCGGCGTGGATGGTGGCGACGGCCTCGCCCCGATCGGCGTCCCCGTACAGCGCGGACATCCCCATACACCCGAGCCCGAGGGCGGACACCTGAGGACCGGTGGTTCCAAGGGTGCGACTGAGCATCAGAAATCTCCCGACACATAGAGAACGAAGCAGCCCCACAACCTTGACATGACAGCTGACAGATTTCAACATCTGTCAGCTGTCACAGAGAGCTCACAAAAAAGACCTTGGCCCCCTCTTGAACACAAGAGGGGGCCAAGGTCTACTCACCCAAGGGGCGCGGGGAACTGCGCGACCAGCCACGACGGACCGTCAGCCGACAACGGGCCGACACCCGGCCGCCCGCACTAAGCGACTAGCAGCCGACGAGCCGGCTCGCCAGATACCCCTCGATCTGATCGAGAGAAACCCGCTCCTGCTTCATCGTGTCCCGCTCACGCACGGTCACCGCGTTGTCGTCGAGCGTGTCGAAGTCGACGGTCACACAGAACGGCGTACCGATCTCGTCCTGACGACGGTAACGACGACCGATCGCCCCGGCGTCGTCGAAGTCGATGTTCCAGTTCTGCCGCAGCGCGGTCGCCAGACCCTTCGCCTTCGGGGACAGCTCCGGGTTGCGCGAGAGCGGCAGCACGGCCACCTTCACGGGCGCGAGCCGCGGGTCGAGCCGCAGAACGGTCCGCTTCTCCATCTTGCCCTTGGCGTTGGGCGCCTCGTCCTCGACGTACGCGTCGAGGAGGAACGCCAGCATCGCGCGGCCGACACCGGCCGCGGGCTCGATGACGTACGGGGTCCAGCGCTCGCCGGCCTCCTGGTCGAAGTAGGACAGGTCCTGGCCGGAGGCCTTGGAGTGCGCGGAGAGGTCGTAGTCCGTGCGGTTGGCGACGCCCTCCAGCTCACCCCACTCGTTGCCGCCGAACTGGAAGCGGTACTCGATGTCGGCGGTGCGCTTGGAGTAGTGCGAGAGCTTCTCGGCCGGGTGGTCGTACCAGCGCATGTTCTCCTCGCGGAGGCCCAGGCCGGTGTACCAGTTCCAGCGCTCCTGCATCCAGAACTCCTGCCACTTCTCGTCCTCGCCCGGCTTGACGAAGAACTCCATCTCCATCTGCTCGAACTCGCGGGTCCGGAAGATGAAGTTGCCGGGCGTGATCTCGTTGCGGAAGGACTTGCCCATCTGCGCGATGCCGAACGGCGGCTTCTTGCGCGAAGTCTGCTGGACCTGGGCGAAGTTGGTGAAGATGCCCTGCGCGGTCTCGGGGCGCAGGTAGGCGACGGAGCCGCTGTCCTGCGTGGGGCCGAGGTGCGTGGAGAGCAGGCCGGAGAACTGCTTGGGCTCGGTGAACGTGCCCTTGTTGCCGCAGTTGGGGCAGTTGAGGTCGGCGAGCCCGTTCTCGGGGAGGCGGTTGTGCTTGGCCTCGTACGCCTCCTCGAGGTGGTCGGCGCGGTAGCGCTTGTGACACGAGGTGCACTCGGTGAGCGGGTCGGAGAACGTGGCGACGTGACCGGAGGCCACCCAGACCTCGGTCGCCAGGATCACGGAGGAGTCGAGGCCGACGACGTCCTCGCGCGACGTCACCATGTAGCGCCACCACTGACGCTTGATGTTCTCCTTGAGCTCGACACCCAGCGGCCCGTAGTCCCAGGCGGCGCGCTGGCCGCCGTAGATCTCACTGCACGGATAGACGAAGCCACGGCGCTTGCTCAGGCTGACGATGGAGTCGATCTTGTCGGCGGCCACGGTGCTCTCTTCATTACGACGACGGGCGTTGAAGCGGGTTGCTTCACAGCTATTGCTTCACGGCTACTGCTACAGAGCTGTTGCTTCAGAGCGAATGCCTCAGATTACCGGCGGCCCCGCCCCTCGGATCAAATCGGCCGGGGTCCGGGACGGAGCCCGGTCCTCCACTCACCGTCACACCCCTCGCATACCGGGATGAAGTCCAGATCACAGGACCGCTTATTGACAATCGTTTCCACGCCAGCTGAAAATGACTGTCATGAACGTACGACGACGCCACATATCCGCCGGTGCGATCGCGGCGACCACCGCCCTCGCCCTCGGCTCCCTCTCCGCCTGCTCGTCCGACTCCAGCGCGGCGGACGGCGAGGGCGGCAAGCTCGACGTCGTGGCGTCGTTCTACCCGCTGCAGTTCCTCGCCGAGGAGATAGGCGGGAGCCACGTCAGCGTGAACACCCTGACCGAGCCCGGTCAGGAGCCGCACGACCTGGAGATCAGCGCCAAGCAGACCGCGCAGCTCCAGGAGTCGGACGTGGCTCTCTACCTGAAGGGCCTCCAGCCCTCCGTCGACGAGGCGATAAGCCAGTCCGAGGTGAAGGCGAAGGTCGACGCGGCCACCCTCACCGCCCTGGAGAAGCACGGCAACGAGGTCGGCGGCCACGCGGCCGAGCACGACGAGGACGAGGACGAGGACGAGCACGGCCACGAGGAGGGCTCCGGCCTCGACCCGCACATCTGGCTCGACCCCGTGAAGTACGCGGAGGTCGCCGAGGGTGTGGGCAAGGCCTTCGAGAAGGCCGACCCGGACAACGCGGCCACGTACAAGAAGAACACCGCGGCCCTGGTGAAGAAGCTGGACGGGCTCGACACCCGCTTCGAGGACGGCCTCAAGAACACGAAGACCAAGGTCTTCATCACCACCCACGCGGCCTTCGGCTACCTCGCCGAGCGCTACGGCCTCACCGAGGAGGCCATCAACGGCCTGGACCCGGAGAGCGAGCCCAGCGCCAACCGCGTCAAGGACCTTGAGAAGATGGCGAAGGCAGACGGCGTCTCCACCGTGTTCTACGAGACGCTCGTCAGCGACAAGACCGCCAAGACCATCGCCGCGGACGCGGACCTCAGGACCGATGTGCTCGACCCGATCGAGGGCATCACCGAGAAGTCCAGGGGCGACGACTACATCCAGGTCATGGACGCCAACCTCAAGGCGCTGCAGACGGCCCTGGGAGCGAAGTGACCGTGAAATGACAGCATCATGAGCAGCACGATCATCCCGATCAGCCTCCGGAGGACGTCGGCATGACGAACGGGTCCGACACACCGACCGACACACCGCACCCGCCTGTGATCTCCCTGCGCGGTGTGACGGCCGAACTCGGCTCACGCCCCGTCCTGCGCGGCATCGACCTCACCGTGAACCGCGGTGAGGTCGTCGCGCTGCTCGGCGCCAACGGCTCCGGCAAGTCGACGGCCATCCGCACGGTCATCGGGCAGGTCCCGGTCAGCGGCGGCGAGATCGAGCTGTTCGGCACGCCCCGGCGCCGCTTCCGCGACTGGGCGCGCGTGGGATACGTACCGCAGCGCACGACGGCCGCCGGCGGCGTGCCCGCCACGGTGACCGAGGTGGTGTCCTCCGGGCGGCTGTCCCGCGCCCGCTTCGGCGTCCTGCGCAAGGCGGACCGCGAGGCCGTACGGCACGCCCTGGAGCTGGTCGGCCTCGCCGACCGCGCCAAGGACTCCGTGGACGCCCTCTCCGGCGGCCAGCACCAGCGTGTCCTGATCGCCCGCGCGCTGGCCTCCGTACCGGAACTGCTGATCATGGACGAGCCGATGGCGGGCGTGGACCTGGCGAGCCAGGAAGTCCTCGCGGCGACCCTGCGGGAGCAGGTCGCGGCGGGCACCTCCGTCCTCCTCGTGCTGCACGAGCTGGGCCCGCTGGAGCCGCTCATCGACCGCGCGGTCGTGCTGCGCGACGGCTGCGTACTGCACGACGGCCCGCCCCCGCGGGCGCTCGGCCAGCACGCGCTGCCCGGCCACGACCACGTCCACCCCCACGCGGCCCACGACGCCGAACCCCTCCGCACAGGACTGCTGAGCTGACCGCCATGAACCTCGAAATCCTCGATTACGCCTTCATGCAGCGGGCCCTGCTCGCGGCCGTCCTCGTCGGCATCACCGCGCCCGCCGTCGGCATCTACCTGGTCCAGCGCCGCCAGGCTCTGCTGGGCGACGGCATCGGCCATGTCGCGATGACCGGCGTCGGCCTCGGGTTCCTGCTCTCCTGGTCCCCGGTGTGGATGGCGACGGCCGTCTCCGTGGTCGGCGCGGTCCTGATGGAACTGATCCGCTGGTACGGCAGGACGCGCGGCGACATCGCGCTGGCGATGCTCTTCTACGGGGGCATGGCGGGCGGCGTGATGTTCATCAACCTCGCTCCCGGCGGCTCCAACGCCAACCTGACCTCGTACCTCTTCGGCTCGCTCTCCACGGTGTCGGAGTCGGACGTGACGGCGATCTGCCTGCTGGCCGCCTTCGTCGTCCTCGTCACGATCGGTCTGCGCCGGCAGCTGTTCGCGGTGAGCCAGGACGAGGAGTTCGCGCGGGTGACGGGGCTGCCCGTGCGCGCCCTGAACCTGCTCACGGCGATCACGGCCGCCGTCACCGTCACGGTCGCCATGCGGGTCGTCGGCCTGCTCCTGGTCTCCGCGCTGATGGTGGTGCCGGTGGCCGCCGCGCAGCAGCTCAGCCGGAGTTTCGCCGCCACGTTCGCGATCTCGGTGGCGATCGGCGTCAGCGTGACGATCGGCGGCACGGTGACGTCGTACTACCAGGACGTACCGCCCGGCGCGACGATCGTGCTGCTGACCATCGGGGCGTTCATGCTGCTCACCGTGGCGGCGACGCCGCTGGCCAGGCGGCGTGCGCGGGCCGCCGCGCAGGCCGCGGCACGGGAGGGCGGGGACCCGGCGGAGTGTGCCATTCCCGGCGCCCGTACACCGACCGGGAAGGTCGGCGTCTGACCGCGCCCAGCTCGGGCTGGCACAATGGCCCGGCAAGCCGCAGACGTTTGGAGGCAACGGTGACGACCGCTGGACCGCCCGTTCGGGGCCGTTCCACCCGGCAGCGTGCCGCCGTGGCGGCGGCGCTCGACGAGGTGGACGAGTTCCGTAGTGCGCAGGACCTGCACGACATGCTCAAGCACAAGGGCGATTCCGTCGGGCTGACCACGGTGTACCGCACGCTGCAGTCGCTCGCGGACGCGGGTGAGGTCGACGTGCTGCGTACGTCCGACGGTGAGTCGGTGTACCGCCGCTGTGCGAGCGGGGACCATCACCATCACCTGGTGTGCCGGGTGTGCGGCAAGGCCGTGGAGGTGGAGGGGCCTGCGGTGGAGAAGTGGGCGGAGGCCATCGCCGCGGAACACGGCTACGTGAACGTCGCCCACACGGTGGAGATCTTCGGCACCTGCGCGGACTGCGCTGCGCGCGGCCAGGGAGTATGAACCTCAGCCCGGTGGGGGCAGACCTCAACGATTGCGCAGTTCCCCGCGCCCCTAGGTACCTG
>NZ_JBHXTO010000192.1:0-14748 GCF_042677425.1 Streptomyces sp. NPDC127119
GATTTGTTTTTTGTTGTCTGTGTTGGGGGTGTGTTTTTTTTTATTTGTGACTCGTTATTTGGGTATGGGGTTGGGGCGGGTGCGGGGGGGTGGGCCCCCCGGCCCCCGGCACCGCATCCGGAACCTCATTCAGGAGCTCACGATGGCCGATGTGGCCTTCGTCGTCACCACGATCGCGCTCTTCGCGCTGGTGGCCCTCGTCGCCAAGGGGGTGACGAAGCTGTGACCGCCGAGACCATCATCGGCCTGATCGTGGCCGTCGCCCTGCTGGGCTATCTCGTCCTCGCCCTTGTGTTCCCCGAGAGGTTCTGAGCACGACATGAGCCCCGTACTCGCCGGCGTCCTTCAGCTGCTGGCACTCATAGCGGCGCTGGCACTCGCCTATCGCCCCCTCGGCGACCACATGGCCCGGGTCTACTCCTCGGACCGGCATCTGCGCGTCGAGAAGTGGATCTACAAGGGCATCGGCGCCGACCCGGACACCGGGATGCGCTGGCCCGCGTACCTGCGCGGAGTCCTCGCCTTCTCCGCCGCCGGGGTGCTCCTCCTGTACCTCCTGCAGCGCCTGCAGGGTGTGCTGCCCGGTTCGCTCGGCTTCTCCTCGATCGACCCGGACCAGGCGTTCAACACCGCCGTCTCCTTCGTCACGAACACCAACTGGCAGTCGTACTACGGCGAACAGGCCATGGGCCACGTCGTGCAGACCGCCGGTCTGGCCGTGCAGAACTTCGTCTCCGCGGCCGTCGGCATGGCGGTCGCCGTCGCCCTCGTACGAGGCTTCGCGCGGTCCAGGAACGGCGACCTCGGCAACTTCTGGGCGGACCTCGTCCGCGGGGTCGTCCGCATCCTGATACCGCTGTCCGTGGTCGCCGCGATCGTCCTGGTCGCCTGCGGGGTGATCCAGAACTTCTCCGGCATCCACGAGGTCGGCCAGTTCTCGGGCGGCTCGCAGCAGTGGAACGGCGGCGCGGTCGCCTCCCAGGAGGCCATCAAGGAACTCGGCACCAACGGCGGCGGCTACTTCAACGCCAACAGTGCCCACCCCTTCGAGAACCCCACCCCCTTCTCGAACCTCTTCGAGATCTTCCTGCTCCTGGTGGTGCCGTTCTCGCTGACCCGCACCTTCGGCCGGATGGTCGGCAGCCTGAAGCAGGGCTACGCGATCCTCGCCACCATGGCCACCATCTGGGTCGGCTTCGTCGCCCTGATGATGTGGACCGAGTTCGCCCACCACGGCCCCGCCTTCGACCTCGCGGGCGGCGCTCTGGAGGGCAAGGAGACCCGCTTCGGCGTCGGCGCCTCGTCGATCTTCGCGGTGTCCACGACCCTGACCTCGACCGGCGCGGTGGACTCCTTCCACTCCTCGTTCACGGGCCTCGGCGGCGGCATCACCATGCTGGGCATGCAGCTCGGCGAGATCGCGCCCGGTGGTACCGGTTCCGGCCTCTACGGCATGCTGATCATGGCGATCATCGCGGTGTTCATCGCCGGTCTGATGGTCGGCCGCACCCCCGAGTACCTGGGCAAGAAGATCGGCACCCGCGAGATCAAGTTCGCGGCCCTGTACATCCTCATCACCCCGGCACTCGTCCTCGTCCTCACCGCCGCCGCGATGGCCCTGCCGACGCCGGGCCACTCGATGACCAACACCGGGGCACACGGCTTCTCCGAGATCCTGTACGCCTACACGTCCGCCGCCAACAACAACGGCTCGGCCTTCGCGGGTCTGAACGCGGACACCCAGTGGTTCAACACCACCCTGGGCGTGGCGATGCTGCTCGGCCGGTTCCTGCCCATGGTGTTCGTCCTCGCACTGGCCGGTTCGCTCGCCGGACAGAAGCCCGTGCCGGAGACGGCGGGCACCCTGCGCACCGACAAACCGCTGTTCACCGGACTGCTGGTGGGCGCGATCCTCGTCATCACCGGTCTCACGTATTTCCCCGCGCTCGCGCTGGGTCCGCTGGCGGAGGGGCTGGCATCATGACGACACACATACACCCCGACAGGAACAGCGGCAGCGACACCGGTGCCGACACCGGCGCAGCGGCCGGACGCACCGTCGGCGAAGGCCGCGTCGGCGTGGGTCTCTTCGACCCGAAGCAGCTGGTCAGGTCCCTGCCGGACGCCTTCCGCAAGCTCGACCCGCGGGTGATGGTCAAGTCCCCCGTGATGTTCGTGGTGCTGGTCGGCTCGGTCCTGACGACGGCCTTCTCGTTCAAGGACCCGGGCGACTGGTTCGGCTGGACGATCAGTGCCTGGCTCTGGCTGACGGTCGTCTTCGCCAACCTGGCGGAGGCGGTCGCGGAGGGCCGCGGCAAGGCGCAGGCCGACACCCTGCGCAAGGCCAAGACCGACACGATCGCGCGCCGGCTGTCCACGGACGGCGGCCCCGAGGAGCCAGTGGCCGGCACCGAGCTGCGCATCGGCGACCGGGTCGTCTGCGAGGCCGGCGACATCATCCCCGGCGACGGTGACGTCGTCGAGGGCGTGGCCTCCGTGGACGAGTCGGCGATCACGGGGGAGTCGGCCCCCGTCATCCGCGAGTCCGGCGGCGACCGCTCGGCCGTCACCGGCGGCACGAAGGTGCTGTCCGACCGCATCGTCGTCAGGATCACCACGAAGCCCGGCGAGACCTTCATCGACCGCATGATCAACCTGGTCGAGGGCGCCGCCCGGCAGAAGACGCCCAACGAGATCGCGCTGAACATCCTGCTCGCCTCGCTGACGATCGTCTTCCTCCTCGCGGTGGCCACGCTGCCGCCGTTCGCGGACTACGCGGGCACGCACCTCACGATGGTCGTGCTGGTGGCGCTGCTCGTCTGCCTGATCCCGACCACGATCGGCGCGCTGCTCTCCGCGATCGGCATCGCGGGCATGGACCGGCTGGTGCAGCGCAACGTCCTGGCCATGTCCGGCCGGGCGGTCGAGGCCGCCGGTGACGTGTCCACGCTGCTGCTCGACAAGACCGGCACCATCACGCTCGGCAACCGGCAGGCCGCCGAGTTCGTGCCCGTCGCCGGGACCACCGAGGCCGAACTGGCCGACGCCGCCCAGCTCTCCTCGCTGGCCGACGAGACCCCCGAGGGCCGTTCCGTCGTCATCCTGGCGAAGGAGCGGTACGGGCTGCGCGAGCGCCACCAGGGCGAGCTGGCGCACGCCGAATGGATCACCTTCACCGCCCAGACCCGGATGTCCGGGGTCGACGTCGACGGACGCAGGGTCCGCAAGGGAGCGGCCGGCTCGGTCGTCGCCTGGGTGAAGGAGCGGGGCGGCACGGTCACCGAGGACGTGGCGAGCCGGGCCGACCGGATCTCCGAGGCGGGCGGCACCCCGCTGCTCGTGGCCGTCGACGACGCCGAGGGCGCCCGTGTGCTGGGTGTCGTCCACCTCAAGGACGTCGTCAAGGACGGGATGCGCGAGCGGTTCGACGAACTGCGCCGCATGGGCATCAGAACCGTCATGATCACCGGCGACAACCCGCTGACGGCCAGGGCCATCGCCGAGGAGGCGGGCGTCGACGACTTCCTCGCGGAGGCCACCCCCGAGGACAAGATGGCGCTCATCAAGCGGGAGCAGGCGGGCGGCAAGCTCGTCGCGATGACGGGCGACGGTACGAACGACGCTCCGGCGCTCGCCCAGGCGGACGTGGGGGTGGCCATGAACACGGGCACCTCGGCCGCCAAGGAGGCCGGGAACATGGTCGACCTCGACTCCAACCCGACCAAGCTCATCGAGATCGTCGAGATCGGCAAGCAGCTCCTCATCACCCGGGGCGCCCTGACGACGTTCTCCATCGCCAACGACGTCGCCAAGTACTTCGCGATCATCCCCGCGCTGTTCGCGGCGGTCTACCCGGGCCTGGACAAGCTCAACATCATGCGGCTGTCGTCGCCGGACTCCGCGATCCTCTCCGCGGTGATCTTCAACGCGCTGGTCATCATCGCCCTGGTGCCGCTCGCCCTGCGCGGAGTGCGGTACCGGCCGGTCAGCGCCGACCGGCTGCTGCGGCGCAACCTCGGCATCTACGGCCTGGGCGGACTGATCGCGCCCTTCATCGGCATCAAGATCATCGATCTGCTCCTCTCCCTCGTCCCCGGGCTGTAGCTCCCCGACCTTCCTCGAAAGCGTGCTGATCGTCATGAACAACTCGGTCACGAACACCGCCCGCCTGCTGGGCGCGGGGCTGCGGGCGCTCCTGGTCCTCACCGTCGTCTGCGGAGTGATCTACCCCCTCGCCGTGACGGGCGTCGCCCAGGCGTTCTTCAACACGAAGGCGAACGGGTCGGAGATCACCTCGGGCGGCAAGGTCGTCGGCTCCTCGCTGATCGGCCAGCAGGGCTACGGCCTCGACTACTTCCAGCCCCGGCCGGCGAACGGCCTGGGCGAGAACTCGGTCAACACCCGGTACAAGCTGATCCTCTCCGGTGCCACCAACCGCTCCGGGGACAACGCCGAACTGATCGCATGGGTGAAGGAGGCCAAGGCCGCGGTCGTCAAGGACAACTCGACGGCCGACTACAAGGTCAGGCCGTCCCAGGTCCCCGCCGACGCGGTGACGTCCTCCGGATCCGGCCTCGACCCGGACATCTCCCCGGCCTACGCCGACCTCCAGGTGCACCGGGTCGCCGAGCGGAACGGCCTGTCCGTGGGCCGGGTGCAGCAGCTCGTGGACCGGCACACCGACGGCCGCACGCTCGGCTTCATGGGCGAGCCCCGGGTGAACGTCCTCGAACTCAACACCGCGCTCAAGGAGCTGACCAAGGGCTGACGCCGTGGACCGCCCAGGCGGTCGGGAGGGGCCGGATCGCCTGGGCCGGGCCGTTGTCAGTGGCCCGCGTTAGTCTGCGAACATCTGCTCGTTCTGTCCGATCTGGGAGGTTTTCATGGCTTCACGCCTCAACCCCTACATCAGCTTCGACGGCGACGCCCGGCCGGCGATGGAGTTCTACAAGGAGGTCTTCGGCGGCACGCTGGCGCTGAACACCTTCGGGGAGGCCGGTGCGCCGGACACCCCGGAGGCCGACCAGATCATGCACGGCATGCTGGAGACCCCGAGCGGCTTCACCCTGATGGGAGCCGACACCCCACCGGGCATGGAGTACTCGCCGGGCGGCAACTTCTCGGTCAGCCTGAGCGGCGACGACGAGAGCGAGCTGCGCGGCTGGTGGGAGAAGCTGTCCGCCGGGGGCACGGTCTCCGTCCCGCTGGAGAAGCAGATGTGGGGCGACGTCTTCGGGATGTGTACGGACCGGTTCGGCATTCCCTGGATGGTCAACATCGGCCAGGCACAGGAGTAGCGACGGACCTTCGGAGCGGGCGGCCCTGCGGGGCCGCCCGCCTCGGTCGCGCCGGGCAGCTGCGGTCGAAGCGGTCGACGAGCGGTGGCACGAAGCGGTCGCGGACCGGTGGCACACTGACCCGGTCACCGAAGGAGCCCAGTCAGTGCCCATGATCCGCAACCTCAGCCGAGTGGTCCGCCGCGCCTATCGCCGCACGGTGGACCTCAGCCATCCCGCCCGTTCCCCCCTCGGCAGCGCGGTGGAGAACTGCGTGGTCTACCGCGAGGGCGGACGGCAGCCCGGCGACTGGGCACCGGACGAGGCGATCCGCCGGACCCGCGCGGGCCGGGACGGCTTCGTCTGGATCGGCCTCCACGAGCCCACCGAGGAGGAGTTCGCCGGCCTCGCCAAGCTGTTCGGCCTGCATCCGCTGGCCGTCGAGGACGCGATCCACGCACATCAGCGGCCGAAGGTCGAGCGGTACGACGACACGCTGTTCGCCGTCTTCAAGACCGTCCGGTACGTCGAGCACGAGCAGCTCACCGCGACCAGCGAGGTCGTGGACACCGGCGAGGTGATGGTCTTCGTGGGCCGGGACTTCGTGATCACCATCCGGCACGGCAGCCACGGCTCCCTCGGCCCGCTGCGGGAGGCCCTGGAGCGGCTGCCCGAACAGCTGCGGAAAGGGCCCTCGGCGGTCCTGCACGCCATCGCGGACCAGGTGGTCGACGACTACCTCGACGTGACGGACGCCGTACAGAGCGACATAGAGTCCGTCGAGACCGCGGTCTTCGCCGAGCGCACCGCCCGCGGTGACGCCGGCCAGATCTACCAGCTCAAGCGTGAGCTGCTCGAACTGAAGCGCGCGGTGGTGCCCCTGCACCGGCCCCTGCAGATCCTCGCCCACGAACCGCCGGTCGCCCTTTCCCCGGAGATCCAGCCGTACTTCCGTGACGTGGCCGACCACCTGGCCCGTGCCACCGAGCAGATCAACGCCTTCGACGGGCTGCTCGACTCGATCCTCCAGGCCCATGTGGCCCAGGTGACGGTCGCCCAGAACGAGGACATGCGCAAGATCACGGCCTGGGCCGCCATCGTCGCCGTACCGACCATGATCTGCGGCATCTACGGCATGAACTTCGACCACATGCCGGAGCTGCACTGGACGTACGGCTATCCGCTGGCCCTCGGCGTCATCGCCACCCTCTGCCTGGGCATCCACCGGGGGTTCCGGCGCAACGGCTGGCTCTGAGCCCGGCCCCGCCGGGGGCGGAAGCACGGGCCCAGCGCGTGCGTCGCCGTCGGCGCGTACGCCGGCGCCGGCTTGTGCCGTCGATGCCTGCTCGTGCGTCGCAGTCAGCTCTTGATGAAGGCCAGCAGGTCGGCGTCGAAGGCCTTCTCGAACTCGCCGACCAGGCCGTGCGGGGCGCCCGGGTACGTCTTGAGCGTGGCGTCCTTGACGATCTGGGCCGTCTTGAGGGCGGCGGCCCCGATGGCCACGATCTGGTCGTCCTCGCCGTGCGCGACCAGCGTGGGGACGTCGATGCTGCGCAGGTCCTCGGTGAAATCCTGCTCCGAGAACTGCTCGACGCAGTCGTACGCGGCCTTCAGGCCGACCTGCATGCTCCACAGCCAGAAGGAGCGGCGCAGACCTTCCGACACGGTGGCACCGGGCCGGTTGAAGCCGTAGAACGACTCGCTGAGGTCCCAGTAGAACTGCGAGCGGTCCGCCTCGACGCCGGCGCGGATGCCGTCGAACACCTCACGCGGGGTGCCCTCGGGGTTGTCCGCCGTCTTCAGCATCAGCGGCGGTACGGCGCCCAGCAGGACGACCTTCGCGACCCGCCGCGTGCCGTGGCGGCCGATGTAACGGGTCACCTCGCCGCCGCCGGTCGAGTGACCGACCAGGATCACGTTGTCGAGGTTGAGGCCCTCGATGAGTTCGGCCAGGTCGTCCGCGTACCGGTCCATGTGGTTGCCCTGCCACGGCTGGTCGGAGCGGCCGTGGCCACGGCGGTCGTGGGCGACGGCACGGAAGCCGTTGTCGGCCACCAGGCGGGCCTGACCGTCCCAGGCGTCGGCGTTGAGCGGCCAGCCGTGGCTGAAGACGACCGGCTGACCGGTACCCCAGTCCTTGTAGAAGATCCCGGTGCCGTCGCTGGTGGTGAAGGTTGCCATGGGGGATGCCTCTCTGTTCGTGTCGTCGCGTGTTCATGCGGCTCATGCGGCTCATGCGGCTCATGCGTGCTCGGGCTGGAGGAGCGGCCCGACGCCCGCCCGGTCCGTGGTGCTCGCCGGAGGGCATGCTTTCGACACTAAGGTGGCGAGCCGTTTCCGCAATCCGTCGTCCGGCCGCGTTCACGGACCGGACGGCCGGGCGTCAGAGATCCGCCTCGTCCAGTACGCCGTTCAGCGCGAGCCGTATCGCCGCCTCCGGGCCCAGCCCGCGGCCCTCGCGCACGGCTTCGGCGAAGCCGGTGTCGCCGAGGGTGGCCCGGAGCTGGCGGGCGTACTCCCGGCGGAAGACGGTCGCCTCGATGTCGGCGAGCTGGGGGAGTCCGGCCGTGTACCAGAGCCGGGTGCCCACGCCCAGCAGACGGGCCGCGCGCTCGGGCTCACCGGCGGCGGCCTCCGCCGCGATCAGGAGGTCGGCGACGGCCGCCGCACCCAACCGGTCGTGCACGCGCCACTTGGCCGCCAGCGCCTCGCGGGCGGAGAGCAGCGCCGCCTCCGGCCGCCCGAGCCCGATCCCGGCGAGGGCGACGAAGAAGTCGCCCCAGGCCCGCATCCACAGCTCCCCCCGCTTCTCACAGGCGAGACGCAGCCGCTCCGCGACCACCGCGCACCGCTCGAACGCGCCCTGCCCGGCGAGCAGATACGCCTGCACGGCCAGCGTCAGCAGCTGGAAGAACTCCGCGCCGCCCCCGGCCCCGGGCCCCTGGGTGTTGCTGCCGTACAGCAGGGCCGACCGCGCCGACTCGCCGCGCACCGCGAGGCTCGCCCCTGTCAACGGCAGTGCGGAGATGGGTAGTTGACGTTCCTGCGCCAGCCACACATACGCCGCGCTCACGGATTCGGCCGCGTCCACGTCGTCCGGTACGACGGTGACCAGCCGGTGCGCCCAGGTCGCCAGGGTGTGCCCGGGGACACCCTCGGGGGCCCGGCTCAGCGCCCGCTCCAGATAGCCGCGCCCCTCGTCGGCGAAGCCGCACGCGAACCAGAAGTACCAGAGCGTGCCGGTGAGTTCGAGCGCCAGCTCGGGCTCCGGCGCCGCCAGGCTCTCCTCCAGCGCGACCCGCAGATTGGCGTGCTCCACACTCAGCCGTTCGGCCCACATGCGCTGGCCGGGGCCCAGCCACTCGGCCTCCCCCTGCCGGGCGATCCAGCGGAAGTAGTCGAGATGACGGGCGCGTACGGCGTCCTGCTCGCCGAGGCCTTCCAGCCAGTCGGCGCCGAAGGTGCGAAGGGTGTCGAGCATGCGGTAGCGCCCGGCCACGCTGTCGTTCTCACGGGCGACGATCGACTTCTCGGTGAGCGACGCGAGCAGGGTGAGGATCTCCTCCGCGTCCAACGGGCCGCCGTGGCAGACGAATTCGGCCGCCTCCACGTCCCAGCCGCCCGCGAACACGGACAGCCGGGCCCACAGCAGCCGCTCCAGCGGGGTGCACAGCTCATGGCTCCAGCCGATCGCCGTGCGCAGCGTCTGATGCCGGGCCAGCCGGGGCCGGGCGGGCGAGACGAGCAGGTCGAAGCGGGAGTCGAGGCCCTGCAGCAGCCGGTCGAGAGGGAAGCCGCGCAGGCGTACCGCCGCCAGTTCCAGGGCGAGGGGAATCCCGTCGAGCCGGGCGCAGACCGCCGCGACGTCGGCCCGGTTGCTGTCGGTCAGCGTGAACGACGGCACCGCGGCGGCGGCGCGGGCCGTGAACAGCGCCACCGCGTCCGCGTGCTCGCCGAGCGGCAGCGGTGCCAGCGACAGCAGATGCTCACCGGGCACGCCCAGTGGCTGACGGCTGGTGGCCAGGACCCGTAACTCCGGTACGTGCGCGAGGAGTTCCTGCACGACACGGCCGCACTCGGCGAGCACGTGCTCGCAGGTGTCCAGGACGAGCAGCAGCGGCCCGTCGTCGAGATGCTCGCAGACCGCCACCAGCAGCGGGCGCAGCGTCTGTTCCGTCAGCCGTGTCGCCTCCGCCACCGCGTTCGTGAGGAGATCCGCGTTCTGCAGATCGGAGAGTTCCACCAGCCATACTCCGCCGGGGAACGCGGTCTGTGCGGTGTGCGCGGCCCGCAGTGCCAGCCGGGACTTGCCGACGCCTCCGGGGCCGGTGAGGGTCAGGAGGCGCGTGGACTCCAACAGCGCGCCGATCCGGGCGAGTTCGGCCGCGCGGCCGACGAACGTGTTGGGTTCGGCGGGAAGATTGCCGCTCCTGCCGTTGCGTACCGAGGCGCTCATCGCTCCTCCTCACCCGGCCGATGGCGGTCACCCTAACGCTCCGCGACGTCCGTGTCCGAGTCCCGGCCGGGTGACGGAAATCGGGTACTCATCCTCTCGCAGAGGTGTCGGCGGGCGTAGCGTGGAGGGGTTCCGGCACACCGAGCGGGAGATCTGGGAGGTGCGGGAAATGGAAGTTGTGCCCGCGCTCAGAGCGGTCGGAGAGATGCGCGCCGGAGACCATCTGCTGCTCGGTTACGACGCGGACGAGGAGCGCGAGACCGTGGTCGCCGCGTTCCTCCTCGACGGACTCGCCAGTGGGCACCGGGGGCTGGTGCTGGGTCCGGCCGATCTGCCGGCCGAGCTCGCGCTCACCTTCCTGGAGTCCCGGGGCTGTGCCGTCGACGACGAACTCGCCGCGGGCCGCCTGACGGTGGACCCGCACCTGGGGACGCCCGAAGGGCTGTGGGACCTCGACGAGGTGATCCGCCGCGAGGCACGCCGTGCGGTCGGGGACGGCTATCTCGGCCTGCGCGTCAGCATGGAGATCATGCGCGGCCAGGCGGGCAAGGGGCTCAAGACGCTGCACGACAGCGAACTCCTCCTGGAACCCGTCTTCGCGTCCCTGCCGGTCCTCGGGATCTGCCAGTACGACCGCAGGGTCTTCGACGACGGCGAACTGGCCCCGCTCGACGGGCTGCACCACGGGCGGGTCGCCGCCGATCTGGTGTGGCGCGACGAACTGCTCTCCATCACCCGCACCTTCGCCCCGCCGGGCCTGGCGCTCGCCGGCGAGGTCGACGACACGAACGTGACGGCCCTGGCCCGCGCCCTGCAGGCCGAGACGACCCGCGCCAGGGCCCGTTCGGTCAACGGCACGAGCATCCGGCTCGACCTGCGGGAGCTGGCGTTCATCGACGTGGGCGCGCTGCGCCTGCTGGTCTTCTCGGCCCTGTCCCTGCACACCTCCGGCGGCACCCTGGTCCTGCACGGCGTCGCCCCGCACATCCAGCGGCTCATGCGCGTCACCGGCTGGGACAGGATCCCCGGTCTGCGCCTGGACAAGGGGGACGTGAGGGAGGGAGCGGTTCCATGACCCGTCCGGGGTTCGTCCACCAGGCGCTGTGCTACGGATCGGACGAGGACTTCCTCGACGCCGCGGCCGCCTTCGCCCTCGACGGCCTGTACGCGGACGACACCGTCCTCGCCGTCCTGGCGCCCCGGAACATCGGCCTCCTCGGCCGGGCGCTCGGCCTGCGCTCGTGCGAGGTGGAGTTCGCCCTCGCCGACGACTGGTACGGCTGCCCCTCCCGCACCCTGGGCCAGTACCACGCCTACTGCGCGGAGCACGACCCGGGCGGGGCGGGCCGGCCTTCCCGGGTCCGGATCATCGGTGAGCCCGTCTGGCCGGACCGTACGGAATTCGAGACACGCGAGTGGATGCGCTACGAATCCCTGCTCAACGTGGCCTTCGCGGGCACCGCCCACTGGATACTCTGCCCGTACGACATCCGGGTCCTGCCGGCCGCGGTGGTCCGTTCGGCGATCCGCACCCACCCCGAACTCGCCCTGGGGACAGGGGAGGCGACGGTCAGCGACCGCTATGAGGATCCGGCCGACTTCTGCGCCGAGTGCGACGCGGCGGAGTCCGGCGCACTGCCCGCCGGTCATGACGACATCCCCTTCGGCCGCGACCGGTCCGCGCACGCACGGCACGCTCTGCGCAGCTACGCCCGTGACCTGGGGGTGCCCGAGCAGCGGACGCACGACATGGTCGCCGCGGTGCACGAGGTGATGGTCAACTCCGTACGCCACGGGGGCGGCCGGGGCGTTCTGCGCCTGCGCAACGACGTCGAGTACGTGATCTGCGAGGTCTCCGACGTCGGTACGGCGAGGCTGATTCCGGCGCCGCCCTTCCCCGGGCATCTGCCGCCGGACCGCGGGGCCGTGCGCGGCCACGGGATGTGGGTGGTGCGTCAGTTGAGCGATCTGCTCACGGAGACCTTCGATCCCACGGGCTCGGTCGTGCGCCTGTACTTCAAGAGAGCGGTGACACTGTGACCGCCCTGCGACGGCGGTCGCAGGGCGCGTCCCTCAGGAGGCCGGGCCGGACGGCAGGGTCGCGAGTCCGGCGCGCAGGAAGGCCATCGCCGTGTCGATGTCGGCCTCCTGGGGCCGGTAGCACACTTCGCTGATCACCGCGGCGGCGGCGGCCGACGCCATGCGCGGTCCGAAGTCGTCGGGAGAACTGCCCTGCTCCTCGGCGAGGATCTTCGCGCCGAACTTGATGACCTCCGTCAGCCGCGCCTCGGCCACCGCGCGCAACTGAGGGTTCAGCTCCAGCACGCGGTCGGTGAGATCGGCCATGCCCTTGGGCTCGGCGATCTCCGCGCGCAGCCAGCGCTCCAGCGCGTCCAGGATCGTCAGGCCGGGCTCCCGGTCGTGCACGGCGGCCCTGACCTGGTCGGTGACGGAGTCGAACTCCGACATCGCCAGTTCCAGTTTCGAAGGGAAATACAGGGTCACTGTACGAGGCGAGACCTCGGCCGCCGCCGCGATGTCGGCGATCGTCGTCGCCTCGAAGCCGCGGTCGGCGAACAGCTCGTAGGCCGCGCGGACGATCGCCTCCCGGCGTCGCGCCTTGCTGCGTTCCCGTAGGCCGTCGCTCATCATGCCACCACTTTACCACTCATGGTTAATTTACAGTAGGCTGTAAAAATGCCTTAGGGTGTAGAGATGTCGCGGTCCGATCGGGGCCTGCGGGGAGAGGGAGGAAGACGGGTTATGGCGTCACGCCTGTACACCTGGGGACGATGGGCGGTACGCCGCCGGGGCAGGGTCCTGGCCGTCTGGCTGCTGCTGCTCACCGTGGTCGGAGGCCTCGGGATCACCCTGCACGGAAAGGTGAGTACCGAGTTCTCGGTGCCGGGGATCGAGTCCCAGAAGGCCCAGGAACTGCTGAAGGAGAAGTTCCCGGCCGCCTCGGGCGGGGTGGCCCGAGTCGTCTTCGCCGCACCCGAGGGAGACACGCTCAGTGACTCCAAGGCCGACGCGGCGCTCACCGCGAGCCTGAAGAAGGCCGCCGGGGTGCCCGGCGTCGTGAACGTCTCCGACCCGGCCGGGACCGGGACGGTCTCGCAGAACGGGCGCATCGGCTACTCCGACGTGATGTTCCGCCAGGCGGCCGACAGCGTGCCCCAGACGTCCAAGGACGCCCTGTCGGACGCGATGGAGCAGGCCCGGGACGCCGGTCTCGAAGTCGAGTTCGGCGGCTCGGCGATGCAGCCGCAGACCGAGGTCGGCGGCCCGGCGGAGATCGTGGGCGTCGTCATCGCCTTCGCCGTCCTGGCCCTCGCGCTCGGCTCACTGATCGCGGCCGGACTCCCGCTGCTGACCGCCGTCGTGGGGGTCGCGATCGGTGTGCTGGGCGTCCAGTTCGTCTCCCGCTTCGTGGAGATGACCAGCACCGCCACCGTGCTCGCCCTCATGATCGGCCTGGCGGTGGGCATCGACTACGCCCTGTTCATCCTCTCCCGCCACCGGGAGCAGCTCGCCGACCCCGACATGGACGTCGAGGACTCCATCGCGCGGGCCGTCGCCACCGCGGGCGGCGCCGTCGTCTTCGCCGGAGCGACCGTCATCATCGCGCTCTCCGCGCTGGCGGTCACCGGCATCCCGTTCCTCACGATCATGGGCCTGGCCGCCGCCGTGACCGTCCTGCTCGCCGTGCTCATCGCCATCAGCCTGGTGCCCGCGGTGCTGGGCATGTTCGGCGAGCGCCTGCGCCCGCGCCCCCGCCGCTCCGAGCGCGCCCCCGGCGCCTGGGCCCTGGGCTGGGCCCGCCTGGTCACCGGCAAGCCCGTGATCGTTCTCCTGGTGGGTGTGGTCGGCCTCCTCGCGCTCGCCCTGCCCGCCCGCGATCTCCGCCTCGGCCTGCCCGGGTACGCGTCCCAGCCCGTCGAGAGCACCCAGCACAAGAGCTATGACCTGCTGAGCGAGGGCTTCGGAGTCGGTTTCAACGCCACCGTCACCGCCGTCGTCGACACCGGCGGGATTCCGGCCGCCGACCGCACCGAGACACTCACCCGGCTGCGTACGAGCCTGGCCGGTGACTCCGGAGTCGCCGCCGTCGCCAAGCCGGTGACCAACCAGGACTCCACTCTCGCGATCGTCGCGGTCGTGCCGAAGACCGGCCCGGACGCCCAGGCCACCACCGACCTGGTGCACCGGCTGCGGGAGAACGCGCCCAGCATCGACAGGGCGGGCGGCACCCTCTACATCGCAGGCGCCACCGCGGCGGCCATCGACGTCGCGGGCAAACTGTCCGACGCGCTGCCGCTGTTCATCGCCATCATCGTGATCCTCGCGCTGATCCTGCTGACCATCGCCTTCCGGTCCCTGCTGGTCCCGGTCAAGGCCGCCCTCGGATTCCTGCTGTCCGTCGCCGCGTCCCTCGGCGCCACCGTGTGGGTCTTCCAGAACGGCCACCTGAACGGCGTTCTCGACATCCCGTCCGCCGGACCCGTCACCAGCTTCCTCCCCGTCCTGCTCATCGGCGTCCTCTTCGGGCTGGCCATGGACTACGAGGTCTTCCTGGTCAGCCGGATGCGCGAGCACTACGAGCGGACGGGCAGCGCCTCCGAGGCCATCGTCCACGGAGTGGCGCGCAGCGGCCGGGTGGTCAGCGCCGCCGCACTGATCATGGTCGCGGTCTTCGGCGGCTTCGTCTTCAACCACGACCCGATCATCAAGTCCATCGGTTTCGCACTGTCCTTCGGCGTCCTCGTCGACGCGTTCGTGGTCCGGATGACCCTCGTCCCGGCCACCATGGCCCTCATCGGCCGCCGCGCCTGGGGACTGCCCGGCTGGCTCGACCGCGTCACGCCCGACGTGGACATCGAGGGCGCCAAACTGCCGCAGCGCGCCCCGGCCGGACAGGAGGACGAGCACCGAGAGGCGGTGGGCGCTCCCGGCTCCCGCTGACCGGCGCACCCGCTGATCGGCGCTCCGGCCGACGGACGCACCCGGTCACTGGGC
>NZ_JBHXTO010000193.1:0-14299 GCF_042677425.1 Streptomyces sp. NPDC127119
CCTAAAAACGAAAGGCTGGGGCGCAGCCCCGCCTTTCAGGGGCGCGGGGAACTGCGCCGCCCGCCCCCACCGGGGCCGCAGGCGAAGAACGGCCGCTAGAGCGCCGCCCCCTTCAAGGGGCGTGACGGGTCCGTCAGGAGTGTCGGGTCCATTCGGGTGCCGGACTCGATCAGCCGGCGCCCCTGCGCAAGGTCCCGCGGCCGACCCACCGCCAGGACCGCCACCAGCCGCCCCTCCCGGAGCCAGCACACCGACCAGGAGGGCCCCGCCGGATCCCCCCGCCAGAGCAGCGCGTCGGCCGCCCCGTGATGCCCCGCGTACTGGACGAAGCGGCCGAACTGCTCGGACCAGAAGTACGGCACCGGGTCGTACGGCGTGGGCGTCTCCCCCACGATGTTCGCCGCGACCGTGCGCGGCCCCTGGAGCGCGTTGTCCCAGTGGTGGACCAGCAGCCGCTCCCCGTACCGGCCCGACGGGAACGACGCGCAGTCGCCGACCGCGTACACGTCCGGCAGGGAGGTGCGCAGATGGTCGTCCGCGACGACCTCCCGGTGGGCGCCGAGTTCGATCCCCGACCCGGCCAGCCAGGACGTGGCGGGCCGCGCCCCGATCCCGACGACCACGGCACCCGCGGGCAGCCGCGAGCCGTCGTCGAGCACCACCGCGCCGGGCTCGACGCGCTCCACGCGCGCGTGGGTGCGCAGCGACGCCCCGCTGTCCGCGTACCAGGCGGTCATGGGCGCGGCCACCTCCTCGGGCAGCGCGCCCACGAGCGGCCGGCCGGCGGCCTCGACGACGGTCACCGAGCACCCCGCCTCACGCGCCGCGGTGGCGAACTCCGCGCCGATCCACCCGGCGCCCACCACCACGATGTCGTGCTGCCGGGCGAGGACGGGCCGCAGCCGTTCGGCGTCGTCGAGGGTGCGCAGCAGATGGACTCCGGGCACGCCCTCGGCGCCCGGCAGCCGGACGGGTTCCGCTCCGGTGGCGACGACCAGGACGTCGTACGGGACGTGCCCCTCGGCCGTGTCGAGTTCGCGGGCGTCGGGGCGGACGCCGGTCGCTTCGAGGCCCAGGCGCAGTTCCACGTCGAGGGTCTCGAAGTCGACGTCGAAGGCGGATCCCTCGGCCTTGCCGAGCAGTACGGCCTTGGACAGCGGCGGCCGGTCGTACGGCTGGTGGGGTTCCGCGCCGATCAGGGTCACGCTGCCGGCAAAGCCCTGTTCCCGCAGGGCGACGGCGGTCTGGACCCCTGCCATGCCGGCGCCGACGATCACGACGCGTACGCGCGCCGCCGGGCCCGGTTCCTGTGTCAGCTCGCTCACCCGGTCACCATAGACAGTCGGTGAAATCGTCGGTCAGGTGCGCGGTCGGTGAGCTGTTGCACACCGCCGGATCACGGCGTCAGCCGAGGGTGACCTCTTCGACCACACTCGTCCCGCTGCCCTCCTGGGACTCCCACTCCCAGGTCTCCGCCAGCCGCACCCGGCCGTCGGGGGTCTCGCCGACCTGCGACGCACAGTGCCCGGAGGAGGTGGTTCCGTCCGTCTTCAGCTGTACGTACCGGAAGTCGAGCCGGTCGCCCTCGCGGGTGCCGACGAGATGACCGCGTAGGACGTCACCGCCCGTGTAGTCGGCCCAGATCACGCCGTCCCGCTCGCGGTACGCGAACCGGGTGCGCGTACCCACCTGACCCGGTGCCTGGTCGGCCACCGGGGCGAGAACGAGTCCGTCGAGCGAGCGGGCCATGCCGTGAGGCTCCCTACTGGGGTGCGGGACGAAGAGCTAGGGTGGCCAACGTAAAGCACTCGCGGGAGCCCGGGCGTACCGGGCTGAGAGGGAGGCTGGGACGGCCTCCGACCGTACGAACCTGATCCGGGTCATGCCGGCGAAGGGAGGGGCTGGACGCCCATGTCGCGTACACCGCAAGCACCCCCGAGCACCCCGACCACCGACGTTCTGGTCGTCGGAGGCGGGATCATCGGTCTGGTCACCGCCTGGCGGGCCGCGCAGCGCGGGCTGACGACCGCGCTGGTGGATCCCGAACCGGGCGGCGGCGCCGCGCAGGTCGCGGCCGGCATGCTGGCCGCCGTCACCGAGCTGCACTACGGCGAGGAGACCCTGCTCGGCCTCAACCTGGCCTCGGCGGAGCGTTATCCGGACTTCGTCGCGGAACTGACCGAGGCGTCCGGCCAGGATCTCGGCCACCGCAGGTGCGGCACGCTGACCGTCGCGCTCGACGCCGACGACCGCGCCCATCTGCGCGAACTGCACGCCCTGCAGAGCCGGTCGGGCCTGGAGTCGGAGTGGCTGAGCGGCCGCGAGTGCCGCCGCCTGGAGCCGATGCTCGCGCCCGGGGTGCGCGGCGGACTGCGGGTGGACGGCGACCACCAGATCGACCCGCGCCGGCTCGCCGCGGCCCTGGTCACGGCCTGCGAACGGGCCGGGGTGACCTTCCACCGGACGTGGGCCGAGTGCCTGACCGTCGCAGGGGGCCGTGCGGCCGGAGTCGTCACGACGGACGGCACCGAGCTGTCCGCGGGGCAGGTCGTCCTCGCCGCGGGCAGCCTCAGCGGACGTCTCGCGGGTGTGCCCGAGGACGTACTGCCGCCGGTACGGCCCGTGAAGGGGCAGGTGCTGCGGCTGGCCATGCCGGAGCCCGCCCCCGCGTTCAAGGGCCCCGGCGCGCCCTTCCTGAGCCGGACCGTGCGTGCCATGGTCCGCGGCAGCCACGTCTACCTGGTGCCGCGCGAGAACGGCGAGCTGGTCGTCGGCGCGACCAGCGAGGAGCTGGGCTGGGACACCACGGTGACCGCGGGCGGCGTGTACGAGCTGCTGCGGGACGCCCACGAACTCGTCCCCGGCATCACCGAGCTGCCGCTCACCGAAACGCGTGCCGGACTGCGCCCCGGCTCCCCCGACAACGCGCCCCTGCTCGGTCCCACCCGGCTTCCCGGGCTGCTCCTCGCGACCGGCCACCACCGCAACGGCGTGCTGCTCACCCCGGTCACCGGCGACGCCCTGGCGCACGCCCTGACCACCGGTGAACTCCCGGAAGTGGCGCTCCCGTTCACCCCGGACCGGTTCGACGCCGCCGCACTCACGGAGCAGCCCGCATGAGCGTGACCGTCCTCGTCAACGGGGAACGGCGGGAACTCGCCGCCGACACCGCCCTCGACACCCTCGTGACCGCTCTCTGCGCGGCCCCCTCCGGTGTCGCCGCCGCGCTCAACGAGACCGTCGTGCCGCGCACGCAGTGGCCGGCGACCCTCCTGCGCGAGGGAGACCGCGTCGAAGTACTCACCGCCGTCCAAGGAGGCTGACCATGGCCGACGACCCCTTCGTCCTCGGCGGTACGTCCTACACGTCCCGGCTGATCATGGGCACCGGCGGTGCCCCCAGCCTCGACGTGCTCGAACGCTCGCTCGTCGCGTCCGGCACGGAGCTGACGACGGTCGCCATGCGGCGCGTGAGCCCCGGGTCGCACGGCTCGGTCCTGTCCGTGCTCGGCCGGCTCGGCATCCGCGTACTGCCCAACACCGCGGGCTGTTTCACCGCCGGGGAGGCCGTCCTGACGGCCCGCCTCGCGCGCGAGGCGCTCGGCACGGACCTCGTCAAACTGGAGGTCATCGCCGACGAGCGCACCCTGCTGCCCGACCCCATCGAGCTGCTCGACGCCGCCGAGACCCTCGTCGACGACGGCTTCACGGTCCTGCCGTACACGAACGACGACCCGGTCCTCGCCCGGAAACTGGAGGACGTGGGCTGCGCCGCGATCATGCCGCTCGGGTCGCCCATCGGGTCGGGGCTCGGGATCCGCAACCCGCACAACTTCCAGCTGATCGTGGAGCACGCGCGCGTGCCGGTGATCCTGGACGCGGGAGCGGGTACGGCGTCGGACGCGGCGCTCGCCATGGAACTGGGGTGCGCCGGGGTGATGCTCGCCTCGGCGGTGACCCGGGCGCAGGAGCCGGTCCTCATGGCGGAGGGCATGCGGCACGCGGTCGAGGCCGGGCGCCTCGCGTACCGGGCGGGGCGCATTCCGCGCCGCCACTTCGCACAGGCCTCGTCCCCGTCGGACGGAATCGCGCGACTCGACCCGGAACGCCCCGCTTTCTGACGCTTCCTGGGGTTCTCTCTGGCTTTCCGGACTTTGGCCGGAACGCGTGTCCGAATCCGTACCGAATGTGTACGCCGTACCGCGCCGGCCGGCGTGCGAGGTGCGTCACAGCTCGGCTTCAGTACCGCCCCGGAATCGCCCGCACGGGCGGCTCCGTCAGTGGTGGCTCGTACACTCACCTGCGTGGATACGACCCTTCAAGACCCCTTGGTCGGGCATGTGCTCGACGGTCGGTATCGCGTCGACGCCCGCATCGCGGTCGGCGGGATGGCCACGGTCTACCGGGCCGTGGACACCCGTCTCGACCGGGTGCTCGCGCTCAAGGTGATGCATCCGACCCTGGCGGCCGACGCCTCGTTCGTCGACCGTTTCATCCGCGAGGCCAAGTCGGTGGCCAGGCTCGCCCATCCGAACGTGGTGCAGGTCTTCGACCAGGGGACCGACGGCCCGTACGTCTATCTGGCGATGGAGTACGTGGCCGGATGCACCCTTCGTGACGTACTGCGCGAGCGCGGGGCGCTCCAGCCGCGGGCCGCGCTGGACATCCTGGAGCCGGTCCTCGCCGCGCTCGGTGCCGCGCACCGCGCCGGGTTCGTGCACCGCGACATGAAGCCGGAGAACGTCCTGATAGGGGACGACGGCCGGGTGAAGGTCGCGGACTTCGGTCTCGTACGGGCCGTGGACACGGTCACCCACACGACGGGCGCCATCCTGGGCACGGTGTCGTATCTCGCGCCGGAGCAGATAGAACACGGCACGGCCGACCCCCGCGTGGACGTGTACGCGTGCGGCATCCTCCTCTTCGAGATGCTGACCGGCGACCGTCCGCACTCGGGCGACTCACCCGCCGCGGTGCTCTACAAACACCTCCACGAGGACGTGCCCGCGCCGTCGGCGCTCGTGCCGGGCCTCGCCTACGAACTCGACGAGCTGGTCACCTCGGCGACCGCGCGCAACCCCGGGGTCCGCCCGTACGACGCGGTGGCGCTGCTCGCCCAGACCCTGGACGCGCGCACCGCCCTGAACGACGACCAGCTGGACGCCGTGCCCCCGGGCGCCCTCGCCGGGGACCGGTCCGGCGCCGACAACCGTACGAGCGTGATCCCGCGCTCGCTGTCCGTGCCCCGGCTGCTGCCGGTGAACGAGGACGACGCGGAGCTGCACCGCACGAGCTTCCTGCCGTCCCCGCCGCCCGAGCCGCCGCGGCGCGTCCGCACGAGGGCACCCCGCCGGGGTGTGCTCGCGATCGTCGCCGCGGTGCTGCTGGTCCTCGGTGTCGGCGCGGGGGTCTGGTACATCAACTCCGGTCAGTTCACCGAGGTCCCCGCGGTGCTCGACAAGACGGAGGCGCAGGCCAGGAAGAGCATCGAGGGCGCCGGCCTCGGCGTGAAGACGAAGAAGGCGTACAGCGACACCGTCAAGCTCGGCAGGGTCATCAACACCGACCCGAAGCCCACCACCCGGATCCGCGACAACGGCTCCGTGACCCTGACGATCTCCAAGGGCCCCAACACCGTGCGGGTCCCGGACCTCAAGGGCTACGCGCTCGACAAGGCCAGGGAGCGGCTGAAGAAGGAGGGCCTCGCGCCGGGCATGGTCACCAAGTCCTTCAGCGAGGACGTCACCGCGGGCTTCGTGATCGGTACGAAGCCGGGGGCGGGCACCGAGCGCCGCGGCGGTTCGGCGATCGCGCTCGTCGTCAGCAAGGGCAGCCCGGTGGACGTGCCCGACGTGCTCGGCGACGACGTGGACGACGCCCGGCAGGAGCTGGAGGACGCGGGCCTGACGGTCGAGGTCGTCTCCGGACGGATCACCTCCGACTTCGACGCCGGTACGGTCGCCGAGCAGACGCCCGCCGCCGACAAGCAGGTGGCCCGGGGCGACACCGTCAAGCTGACGGTCTCCAAGGGCCCGCCGCTGGTCGAGGTCCCGGACGTCGTGGGCGACAGCGTCGACGACGCCAAGCAGGAACTGGAGGACGCCGGCTTCGAGGTCGAGGAGGACCGCGGTCTGCTCGGTCTCTTCGGAGACACGGTCGACAGCCAGTCGACCGAGGGCGGCGAGAAGGCGCCCAAGGGCTCGAAGATCACCATCAAGATCCGCTGAGCAGCCGGGTGTCCGGGCTTCAGGGCAGGGCTTTGTGGGGACATGGCCGCCGACCGGGCCGCCGGGACCGCGTGACACCCTTGGCGGGTGAGCACTCAGCAGTCCCGCAACCCCGTCGGCGGCCATGTCCCCGTCGCCGGAGGCCTCGCCTCCGTAGGCCTCTCGTACGCGCGTGAGCTGGCCGCGGAGACCGTCCAGGTCTTCGTCGCCAACCCGCGCGGCTGGGCGACGCCGCCCGGCAACCCGGCCCAGGACGAGCAGTTCCGCGCCGCCTGCGCCGAGGAGTCCGTCCCCGCGTACGTCCACGCGCCCTATCTGATCAACTTCGGCTCGCACACCGAGGCGACCGTGGAGAAGTCGGTGGAGTCGCTGCGGCACTCGCTGCGGCGGGGGCGGGCGATCGGGGCGCTGGGCGTGGTCGTGCACACGGGCTCGGCGACCGGCGGCCGGGAGCGCTCGGTGGCGCTCCGACAGGTGCGCGAACGTCTGCTGCCGCTGCTGGACGAGCTGACCCACGACGACGACCCGTTCCTGCTGCTGGAGTCGACGGCCGGCCAGGGTTCCTCGCTCTGCTCGCGGACCTGGGACTTCGGGCCGTACTTCGAGGCGCTCGACGCCCATCCCAAGCTGGGTGTCTGCCTGGACACGTGCCACATCTTCGCCGCGGGCCACGACCTGACCGGGCCCAGCGGAATGCACCAGACGCTCGATCTGCTGGTGGACACGGTCGGCGAGGGCCGACTGAAGCTGATCCACGCCAACGACTCCAAGGACGTGGCCGGCGCCCACAAGGACCGCCACGAGAACATCGGCGCCGGTCACATCGGCGAGGACCCGTTCCGCGCCCTGATGACCCACCCCGCCACCGAGGGCGTACCGCTGGTCATCGAGACACCCGGCGGCAAGGAGGGCCACGCGGCGGACGTGGAGCGCCTGAAGAAGCTCAGGGACGGCTGAGCGGACCCACCCCGGCCCGCACCCCGCCGGGTGAAGCCTCTTGAGGGAGTACCCCCAGGGGGTATACGGTTCCGACTCCGGAACAGAAACCGTCACGCACCGCTGGGGGTCCTGATGCAGCACGGCGGACATCCGCACACGAGCTGGTCCACGGCCGCCCGAGCCACCCTGCACTGCCTCACCGGGTGCGCCGTCGGCGAGGTGCTCGGCATGGTGATCGGCACCGCGCTCGGCTGGGGTTCCGTGCCGACGCTCGTCCTGGCGATCACCCTGGCCTTCTTCTTCGGGTACGCGCTCACACTGCGCGGCGTCCTGAAGGCGGGCGTGGACCTCAGGGCCGCGATCCGGGTCGCGTTCGCCGCGGACACGCTCTCCATCGCCGTGATGGAGCTGATCGACAACGGCGTGATCGCCTTCTGGCCGGGCGCGATGGACGCCGGGCTCGGGGACGCGCTGTTCTGGTGGGTGCTGGCGATCGCGCTGGCCGCCGCGTTCGTGGTCACGACGCCGGTCAACAAGTGGATGATCGGTCGCGGCAAGGGTCACGCCGTGGTGCACCAGTACTACCACTGACCAGGAGAAACAGCGGAACGCGGAACGGGCGGAACGCGGACGGCCGGAGCACGGGACGGCCGGAACGCGGGACGGTCAGAGTTCGGGGCCGTCCCCGGGCTCCTCCTGGTAGGAGTAGCGCTGCTCGCGCCAGGGGTCGCCGACGTTGTGATAGCCGCGCTCCTCCCAGAAGCCGCGGCGGTCGGCGGTCATGTACTCCACACCGCGGACCCACTTGGGGCCCTTCCAGGCGTACAGCTGCGGCACGACGAGACGCAGCGGGAAGCCGTGTTCCGCGGTGAGCAGTTCACCGTCCTTGTGGGTGGCGAAGATCGAGCGCTCGGACGCGAAGTCGTCGAGGCGCAGATTCGAACTGAAGCCGTACTCCGCCCAGACCATGACATGGGTGACGGCGGGCGCCGGCGGGGCGATCTCCAGGATCGTCCGGGTCGGCACCCCGCCCCACTCCGCGCCGATCATGCTGAACTTCGTGACGCAGTGCAGATCGGCCACGACCGTGGCGTACGGCAGTGCGGTGAACTCGTCGTGGGTCCAGCAGTACTTCTCGCCGTCGGCGGTGCCGCCGAAGATCCTGAACTCCCAGCGCTCGGGACGGAACTTCGGTACGGGTCCGTAGTGCGTGACCGGCCAGCCCCGCTGCAGTCGCTGCCCCGGCGGAAGCTCCGACTGCGCTGCTTCTCCAGATTCACGACCCACCGGCTGACCCATGACTCCATCCTGACAGACCCGGGAAGGTGGACATGACCAGGTCCGTACCCACTCGGTCAATCGCGACAAACGGGACTAAGCCTGTACTTACTTACTAAGCATGCACTTACTGGACGATCTTCAACGCCGGTGCAATCATGCGGCGCAACCCACCAGTTCCCCCGCCCGAAAGGAGCCTTCGCGATGCAGGGCGACCCCGAGGTTCTCGAATTCCTCAACGAGCAGCTGACCGCCGAGCTCACCGCGATCAACCAGTACTTCCTGCACGCGAAGATGCAGGAGAACTTCGGCTGGACGAAGCTGGCGAAGTACACGCGGCACGAGTCCTTCGACGAGATGAAGCACGCGGAGCTGCTGACCGACCGCATCCTCTTCCTGGACGGCCTGCCGAACTACCAGCGGCTCTTCCACGTCCGGGTCGGGCAGACGGTCACCGAGATGTTCCAGGCGGATCGCCAGGTCGAGGTCGAGGCGATCGACCGGCTCCGGCGCGGTATCGACGTGATGCGGGCCAAGGGCGACGTCACGTCCGCGAACATCTTCGAGTCGATCCTCGCCGACGAGGAGCACCACATCGACTATCTGGACACCCAGCTGGAGCTGGTGGAGAAGCTGGGCGAGGCGCTCTACATCGCGCAGCTCATCGAGCAGCCGGAGAGCTAGGACCCGGGACGCCAGGACGTCACGGCGGGATAGAGACAGGCCCTAGGCCGCCTCGTCCAGCCGCTCCTCCCGGCGGCCCGCTTCCGCGAGTGCCGGTATGTCCTGCTTGACGGAATCCCGGCCGGGGAGGGCGCCGCGGCCCAGCAGCGCCTGGATGCGCCGGACACAGGAACCGCAGTCGGTGCCCGCCTTGCAGGCGGACGCTATCTGCCGGGGGGTGCAGGCACCGTCCGCCGCGTGCTTCTTGACCTGCGCCTCGGTCACTCCGAAGCAGTTGCAGACGAACACGCGGTTCCACCTCCCGACGGGATTCGATAGGTCGTGCCGTCCCGAAGATCGGTGAGGCTAACCTAACCTTACCCGCCGAGTCTGAGCCGCAAAAGTGCGATGGGGCGCGGATCGTATGTGATCCGCGCCCCACCATGCGTGCCGGTAACAGCCGGAACGGCTGCTGATCCGCTACTGGTCCCGGTACATCTCCGCGACCAGGAAGGCCAGGTCAAGCGACTGGCTGCGGTTCAGCCGGGGGTCGCAGGCCGTCTCGTAGCGCTGGTGCAGGTCGTCGACGAAGATCTCGTCGCCGCCGCCCACGCACTCGGTGACGTCGTCACCGGTGAGCTCGACGTGGATGCCGCCCGGGTGCGTGCCGAGGCCCTTGTGGACCTCGAAGAAGCCCTTGACCTCGTCGAGCACGTCGTCGAAGCGCCGGGTCTTGTGACCGGAGGCCGCCTCGTAGGTGTTGCCGTGCATCGGGTCGGTGATCCAGGCGACGGTCGCGCCCGAGGCGGTGACCTTCTCGACCAGCTCGGGGAGCTTGTCGCGGACCTTGTCGGCGCCCATCCGGACGATGAAGGTCAGCCGGCCCGGCTCGCGCTCCGGGTCGAGCCGCTCGATGTACTGCAGCGCGTCCTCGGCCGTGGTCGTCGGGCCCAGCTTGATCCCGATCGGGTTGCGGATCTTCGAGGCGAACTCGATGTGCGCGCCGTCGAGCTGCCGGGTGCGCTCACCGATCCACACCATGTGTCCGGAGACGTCGTACAGGTGCCCGGTGCGGGAGTCGACCCTGGTCAGCGCCGACTCGTAGTCGAGGAGCAGCGCCTCGTGGGAGGCGTAGAACTCGACGGTCTTGAACTCCTCCGGGTCGGCCCCGCAGGCGTTCATGAAGTGCAGCGCCTGGTCGATCTCGCGCGCCAGCTGCTCGTAGCGCTGGCCGGACGGCGAGGTCCGTACGAAGTCCTGGTTCCAGGCGTGCACCTGGCGCAGGTCGGCGTAGCCGCCGGTGGTGAAGGCGCGGACCAGGTTGAGCGTGGAGGCGGAGGCGTTGTACATCCGCTTCAGCCGCTCGGGGTCCGGGATCCGGGCCTTCTCGTTGAAGTCGAAGCCGTTGACCGAGTCGCCGCGGTAGGTCGGCAGGGTCACGCCGTCGCGGGTCTCGGTGTTCTTGGAGCGCGGCTTGGAGTACTGGCCGGCGATCCGGCCGACCTTCACGACCGGCACGGACGCCGCGTACGTGAGGACCGCACCCATCTGGAGGAGGGTCTTGAGCTTGTTGCGGATGTGGTCGGCGGACACGGCGTCGAAGGCCTCGGCGCAGTCGCCGCCCTGGAGAAGGAACGCCTCGCCCTTGGCGACTGCTCCCAACCGGGCGCGCAGCTGGTCGCACTCGCCGGCGAAGACGAGCGGCGGATACGACTCAAGGTCCGCGATCACTTCGCGCAGAGCCTCGGCATCGGGGTACTCGGGCTGCTGCGCCGCGGGCAGGTCTCGCCAGGTGTTGCCAGCGCTCGCGCTGGACTTAGCGTTCACGGTCACGGCGTCAACATTACGGGGTCGTGTCGGGCATCCCTCCCCATGCTCATCAATTGAGACGGATCGTGCTCGATCGAAGCGCCGTGAACCGGCCACCCGGCCGCGGATCCGGCGAAGATCCGTTGCGGACCCGACGTGGACCCCACACGGATCAGGCGTGGGGTAGGGTGCGGCGCATGTTCGCGCACTCGACCCAGAACCAGAACTGGTGGTGGACCGCTCACCCGGCGGCCCACTGACTGCGCGTACGCAGGACTTCGCGAAGGCCGCCCGAGGGGCGGCCTTCGGTGTTTTCGCGACCGGAACCGTTCCTCACGACCTCTCGCCCACCTCATCCGCCGAGAAGCCGAGACGCCGAGAAGGAACAGGGACCATGAACCTGCTCGATCTGCTGGACGATCCCCGCCCGTTCGCCCTGCTGCGCCGCCGCACACCGGGCCGCCCCGCCGACCAGGCCGACACCGTCGAGGTGCTGCTCGGCCCCGTCACCGAGCACGAGCGGCTGGCCGATCTCCCCGAGGGGCTCGCCCTCGTCCCGTTCCGCCAGATCCGCGAGCGCGGCTTCGACGTCCACGACGACGGCACTCCCCTCTCGGTGCTCGTCCCGGAGGAGTCGTACGAGTTCTCCCTGGAGCAGGTCCTGGCGGAGCTGCCCGCGCACGACGTACGGGTCGAGGACGGTGGCTTCGACGTCGCGGACGAGGAGTACGCGGAGATCGTCGGGCGGGTGCTGCGGGAGGAGATCGGGCGGGGCGAGGGCGCGAACTTCGTCATCCGGCGGACGTACGAGGGGACGGTCCCCGGGTTCGGACGGGCCGACGCGCTGGCGCTCTTCCGGCGGCTGCTGGTGGGCGAGCGGGGGGCGTACTGGACGTTCGTCGTGCACACCGGGGAGCGCACGCTCGTCGGCGCGAGCCCCGAGGTGCATGTGCGGATGTCCGGCGGGACCGTCGTGATGAACCCCATCAGTGGCACGTACCGCTATCCCGCCGAGGGGCCGACGCCCGAGGACCTGCTGGAGTTCCTGGCCGACGGCAAGGAGATCGAGGAGCTCTCGATGGTCGTCGACGAGGAACTCAAGATGATGTGCACGGTCGGCGACATGGGCGGGGTCGTGATCGGGCCGCGGCTCAAGGAGATGGCCCATCTCGCACACACCGAGTACGAGCTGCGGGGCAGGTCGTCGCTGGACGTGCGCGAGGTGCTGAAGGAGACCATGTTCGCCGCGACCGTCACCGGGTCGCCGGTGCAGAACGCCTGCCGGGTGATCGAGCGGCACGAGGTCGGCGGACGCGGCTACTACGCCGGGGCCCTCGCCCTCATCGGACGCGACTCGGGCGGCGCCCAGACCCTCGACTCCCCCATCCTCATCCGGACCGCCGACATCGACGGCGGCGGACGGCTGCGCGTACCGGTGGGCGCGACGCTCGTGCGCGGGTCGGATCCGGCGGGCGAGGTCGCGGAGACGCACGCGAAGGCGGCGGGCGTACTGGCCGCTCTCGGCGTACGCCCCGGGCGGCCGGGCGGGGAAGAGGCGCGGGCGCACCTCGCGGACGAACCGCGGGTGCGGGCCGCGCTCGACGGCCGGCGGGCCTCGCTGGCACCGTTCTGGCTGCGGATGCAGGAGCCGTCCGCCGAACTGCCGGGCCATGCGCTCGTCGTGGACGGGGAGGACACCTTCACGGCGATGCTCGCGCATCTGCTGCGCTCGTCCGGTCTGACGGTGACCGTGCGGCGGTACGACGAGGAGGGCCTGCGGGAGGCCGTCCTCGCCCATGAGGGCCCGCTGGTGCTGGGTCCCGGCCCCGGCGATCCGTCCGACCTGGCGGACCCGAAGATGGCCTTCCTGCGCGGCCTCACCGCGGAGGTGCTGCGCGGGCACCGGTACGGGGTGCTGGGTGTGTGCCTGGGCCATGAGCTGATCGCGGGGGAGCTGGGCCTGGAGACCGTGCGCAAGGAGATCCCGTACCAGGGCGCCCAGACGGACATCGAACTGTTCGGGCGGACCGAGACCGTCGGCTTCTACAACAGCTTCGTGGCGCGCTGCGACGACGAGGCCGCGCTGGAGCTGGCGGCGCACGGCGTGGAGGTCGCCAGAAGCCGGGGCCAGGAGGTGCACGCGCTGCGCGGGCCGGGCTTCGCCGGGGTGCAGTTCCACCCCGAGTCGGTGCTGACGCTGCGCGGCACGGACGTCGTACGGGAGCTGCTGATTCAGGTGCGCGCCGGGGCGGGCACCAGCACGTTCTCGGAGCGGCGGCCCGCCAGGTAGTCGAGGACGTTGCGCACGGTGGTCTCGATGATCTGGCCGACCGCGTCCACCGTGTAGTACGCCTGGTGGGAGGTGACGACGACGTTCGGGAACGTGACCAGGCGGGCCAGGGTGTCGTCGTCCACCACTTCGAGTGACTTGTCGAGGAAGAACAGCCCGGCCTCGGCCTCGTACACGTCGAGGCCGACGCCGGTGAAGCGGCCGGCGCGCAGTTCGGCGACCAGGGCCCGGCTGTCGATGAGGCCTCCGCGGCTGGAGTTCACCAGGACCGCGTCGTCCTTCATCGTGCGCAGGGCGGCGGCGTCGATCAGATGCTCGGTCTCCGGCAGCAGCGGTACGTGCAGGCTGACGAGGTCGGACTCGGCGAGGAGCCGCTCCTTGGGGACGTACTCCATGCCCAGCTCCACGCAGGCGGGATTCTCGGCGGCGTCCCAGCCGAGGAGATTCATCCCGAAGCCATGGGCGATACGGGTGAACGCCTCGCCGATCTTGCCGGTGCCGAGGATGCCCGCGGTGCGCCCGTGCATGTCGCGGCCCATCAGCCCGTCGAGCCGGAAGTCGAAGTCACGCGTGCGGTTGGAGGCGCGGACGATGCGGCGGTTGACGGCCGTCGCGAGGGTCCAGGCGAACTCCGCGACGGAGTGCGGCGAGTAGTACGAGACCCGGGCGACCGTCATGCCGAGGCGTTCGGCGACCTGGAGGTCGATGTTGTTGAAGCCCGTCGAGCGCTGGGCGACCAGCTGGGTGCCGCCGGTCGTGAGGGTCTGCAGGACGGGGCCGCCCAGTTCGCAGTTGACGCTGGTGGAGACGGTCTCGTAGCCGGCGGCGATGGGGGCGGTGTCCTCGTTGAGGAAGACGTCCAGGCAGCGGACGCCGTGGTGGCCCTCCGCCCGGAAAGCCTCTTCGAGGAGGGGCTTCTCGTCGGCCTGGACGCCGAAGGCGAGGATCTCCACGGGGCCCTCCGGGGGTTGGCGGGTGTTTGTCGGCGTACCCCGCCGAATATACGAACCGGGGGAGGTTCTCGCCCCCGCCGCCCTTACCCGTTCCCGTCCACACATGGGGCTGCGCCCCTCGCCCCCTTTGTCCTCAAACGC
>NZ_JBHXTO010000194.1:0-13971 GCF_042677425.1 Streptomyces sp. NPDC127119
GTACCTGGGGGCGCGGGGAACTGCGCAGTCTTTTGCTTTTCAGGGGCGCGGGGAACGGCGCGGGTGACCCCCACTGACCCTCACCGACCCGCACCGCAGCGCACGGAGTGCCCCGGCGGCAGAATGTGATCATGAGCTCGCCTCTGACCTTCCAGCCCGTCCTGGACCGCATCGCCGCCGAGATCGCGCAGACCCCCGGCCGCGGCCGGCCCGCCGACTACATCCCGGCCCTCGCCGCCTGCGACCCCCGCAGCTTCGGCATGGCCGTCGCCGAGCTGGACGGCACGGTGTACGGAGTCGGCGACTGGCGCCAGCCCTTCTCGACCCAGTCCATCACCAAGGTCTTCACCCTCGCCCTGGACCTGGCCCACGAGGCCGACGAACTCTGGGAACACGTCGGCCGCGAACCCTCCGGCAACCCCTTCAACTCGCTGGTCCAGCTGGAGTACGAGAACGGCATCCCCCGCAACCCCTTCATCAACGCGGGCGCCCTCGTCGTCACCGACCGCCTGCACACCCAGACCGGCGACGCCGCGGGCACCCTCCTCGACTTCCTGCGCGCGGAGAGCGGCAACGAACACCTCGCCATCAACGAGGAGGTCGCCGCCTCCGAGTCCGCCCACGGCGACCGCAACGCCGCGCTGGGCCACTTCATGGCGGCGTACGGGAACATCGGCAACCCGGTGCCGGTCCTGCTCGACGAGTACTTCCGGCAGTGCTCCGTCGAGGCGTCCTGCGCCGACCTCGCCCTGGCCACCGGCTTCCTCGCCCGCCACGGCATCCGCGCCGACGGCACCCGCCTCCTGTCGATGAGCCAGGCCAAGGAGGTCAACGCGGTCATGCTCACCTGCGGCACGTACGACGCGGCGGGCGAGTTCGCCTACCGCGTGGGCCTGCCCGGCAAGAGCGGCGTCGGCGGCGGGGTCATCGCCGTCGTCCCCGGCCGCTGCACGGTCTGCGTCTGGAGCCCCGGCCTGGACGGACACGGCAACTCGGTCGCGGGAGTCGCCGCACTGGACCGCTTCACCACCATCACCGGCCTGTCGGTGTTCTGACCGGCCACCCGGACCAGCTGTCCGGACGGCCGTCCGGGTCGGTAAGACGGCGGTCATGCTGCGGCTGCCGCTCCGAGGCGGACGCGTCGCTTTCCGGCCATCCCGCATTGACACGCTTACCGAGTGTTGGCCAAGGGTTTCACCGTCGATCTGCGTCGCTGTCAGCTGCTCGGGCTCGCGGGCTCGGTCGTCCTCGCGGCGGGAGGCGAGACGGCCGGCGCCCTGCCCGTACGGGAACTGCCGTCGCTCGCGTCCGGACGGGCGGCACTCGGCCTGGTCGGCGTGTACTTCGGAGTCGTGCTGCTCATCGCCGCCTGGGCGCTGCTGGGGCGGGTGGTCCGAGGACCCGAACCGCCGACCCCGCGTGCGCTGCTGGTCGTCCTCGCCGTGTGGGCGATCCCCCTGCTGCTCGCTCCGCCCCTGTTCAGCCGGGACGTCTACAGCTATCTGGCCCAGGGCGCGATGGTCGACGCGCACCTCGACGTCTACACGCACGGCCCCGCGATCCTGGGCGGGCCCCTCGCGGACGAGGTGGCGCCCGTGTGGCGACGGACCGCGACGCCGTACGGGCCCGTCTTCCTCGCCGTGGCCTCCGCGCTGTCCGGGCTCACGCGGGGCGAGGTGCCCGCCGGGCTGTTCGGCATGCGGGTCGTCGCGCTGCTCGGCGTGGCCCTGATGGCCGCCGCACTGCCGAAGCTCGCCCGGCACAGCGGCGCCGACCCCGCCGCCGCGCTGTGGCTCGGTGCGCTCAACCCGCTCGTGCTGCTGCACCTGGTGGCCGGAGCGCACAACGACGCCATCATGCTCGGCCTCCTCGGCGCGGGACTGGTGGCGGCCCTCGGCCGCTGGCCCGTCCTCGGCGCCGTCCTCGTCACCCTGGCCGCGCTGGTCAAGGCCCCGGCCGTCCTGGGGCTCGTGGCCGTCGTGGCGCTCCAGATGCGCGCCGGGCGGGGCATGACGCGGTCCGTCGCCACGACCACGGCCGCCGCCCTCGCCACCACCGTCGCCGCGACCGCCGCGGCCGGTACGGGATACGGCTGGATCGCCGCGCTGAAGACGCCCGTGTCCCCGCACAACTGGTCGCCCACCAGCCTCCTCGGCCGCGCCACCGGCGACATCCTGCGGGGTCTCGGCAGCGATCTCGCCCCGTACGCGCTGCCCGCCTGGCACGCCCTGGGCCTCGTACTCACCGCCGTCGTGATCGCCGGCATCTGGCTGCGCCGCCCCCGCGTGAGTCCCGTCTACGCGCTGGGCCTCAGTCTGGCGACGGTGGCCGTGCTCGGCCCGGCCATCCGGCCCTGGTACGCGCTGTGGGGCCTGTTCCTGATCGCCGCCGCGGCGCCCAGCGCGTCCGTACGCCACCGGGTGGCCGCCGTGACCGGAGCACTCGCCCTCGCCGTCCTGCCGAGCGGCGGACCGCCCGACAGCGAGCAGCTGGCGCTCGCGGTGTCGGGCGGGATGCTCGCGCTGGTCGTCCTCTGGCAGGCGCACCAGACGTCGAACGCCCCCGTCCTGGGGCGGACGGCATGAGGCTGCCGCGCACCGACCGGGGGCGGCTGCTGTTCGTCCTCGCCCTGACCACCGCCGTGACCGTCTTCACCGCGACCGTGCCCCTGCTGCGGGACTGGTTCGATCTGCGTGTCTACCACGGAGCCGTCGACACCTGGGTCCACCACGGCGGGCACCTCTACGACTACCGGGTGCCAGGGACGACGTACGGCTTCACCTATCCGCCGTTCGCGGCGGTCAGCATGCTGCCGATGGCGCTGCTCGGACTGCACACCGCGATCGCCGTCGGTCTGCTGCTCAACCTCGCCGCGACGGCCTTCGTCCTGCACACCCTGTACGTGCTGACCGGACGCCGGCTGCGCCGGTACGGCCTGTTCGGGCTCGCCGTGGGTCTCTGCCTGCTCGCCCTGCTCGAACCGGTCCGCGACACCTTCAGCTTCGGCCAGGTCAACCTCCTGCTGCTGGCCCTCGTCCTCGCCGACGCCCGGCTGATCGCGCACGGGCGGAGCCGCTGGGCGGGCGTCGGGATCGGTCTCGCCGCGGCGGTCAAACTCACGCCCGCGATCTTCATCGTCCTGCTGCTGCTCGCCCGGCGCCCGCGCGCGGCGGCCACCGCCACGGGGGTCGCGACGGCCGCCACCGTGTTCGCGGCCCTGGCCGCACCGGAAGCCTCCCGCTTCTACTGGACCGACGCGGTCTGGGACACGTCCCGTATCGGCCGCCTCGCCTATGTCTCCAACCAGTCGCTGCAAGGCGTACTGGCCCGTCTCGCCGACCCCGCCGAGCCGAGCCGTGGCATCTGGGCGCTGCTGGCGCTCGCCGTCCTCGGGGTGTGGATGTGGCGGGCGCGCCGGGCCCTCGCCGGCGGGGACGTCCTCGGCGCCTTCGCCCTCACCGGGCTCGCCGCCTGTCTGGTCAGCCCCATCACCTGGGTGCACCACCTCGTCTGGCTGCTGCCCTCGCTGGTGATCCTCGCCGAGGCGGGCCTGCGCCGGCGGCGCGCACAGTTGCTGTGGCTCGCCGCGGCCCTGTACGCCCTGCTGTGCAGCAGCGTCGTGTGGCTGTGGTTCGACGACGCGTCGGGCATCGGCGGCTTCGTCGGCAGCAACGCGTACGTGTGGATCACCCTGGGGCTGCTGCTCGGGCTGCCCGTCGGTCAGCGCCGGGCGGCGGAGCGTCGGCCGTGGAGGCGCAGGGCCAGTGCCACGGCACCCGCGCCGAACACGGCGGCGCCCACGAGCGTCCCCGCCGTCGCCAGCCCGCCTCCCGGACCGTCGGAGTCGTCGGCGGCCGTGTCCGCCGCCGAGGGACCGGCCGGTGGGACGGCGGCCGGACCGGGACCGGACCGTGCCCCGGCCGCCGGACCCGCGGTGGCCCGCGACACGGGACGGGGCAGGAGCGACCCGACCGGATCGACCCGGCCGGTAACCCCGAAACCCCAGTCGAGCAAGGAGCGCGCCTCCTCGTACACGGCGAACCTGCCGCCCTCCTGAGGGTTCATCACGGTGACGACGAGGGTGTGCCCGCCCCGGCGCGCGGCGGCGACGAGCGTGCTGCCCGCCTGGGTGGTGGACCCGTTCTTGATGCCGATGAGCCCCGGATAGGGCGCGACCCCGTCGGCGCCGGAGAGCAGCCGGTTGGTGTTCTCGATCTCGTACGCCCAGCCGTCACCGGGGAACTTCGCGCGGACGGTGGCGCAGTAGCGGACGAAGTCCGTGTTGCGGAGCCCCGCGCGCCCGAAGACGGCCAGGTCGTACGCGGACGACACCTGGCCGGGCATGTCGTAGCCGTCGGGTGAGACGACCCGGGTGTCACGGGCGCCCAGGGAGCGGGCCTTGGCCTGCATCTGGGCGGCGGTGGCGCGCCAGCCGCCGTTCATCTCGGCGAGTACGTGGACGGCGTCGTTGCCGGAGTTGAGGAAGACGCCCCGCCACAGGTCGGACGCCCGGTAGGTGTGCCCCGCGCGGACTCCGACCAGGCTGCTGCCGGGGCCGATGTCCGCCAGGTCGGCCTCGGTGACGGTGTGCCGGACCGCGGAGGGCAGCACCGGGAGCACGGTCACCGCGAAGAGGGTCTTCAGCGTGCTGGCGGGCGGCAGGGCGAGGTGCGCGTTGTGTGCCGCGAGTACGTCGCCGGTGTCGGCGTCGGCCACCAGCCAGGACCGCGCGGACATCTCCTGCGGTACGCCGGGCGCTCCCGCCCGCAGCCGGACCTGTGTCCCGGGACGGTCCAGCGTCGGAGGCGGCGAGGGAGGCGAGGACGACGAGGCGGGCACGGGCGGGGGACTGGCGGTGTTCGGAGTGGGCCCGGTGTGTGCGCTGCCCGTCCCGGCGCGAGGGGCGACGGCCGTGTGCGCCCCGCCGAGGGCCGCGACCGGTGCCGGCACGAGGGCGAGCGCCCCGACGACGCAGAGGGCGGAGCAGGAGACGGCCGTGCGGGCAGGGAGTCCGATGGTCATATCGCAAACGTAGGAACGCGCAGGTCGCAAGGCGAACTGCCTCGGCCGAACGGGGCTGTCGAACACCCGGATGCCGCAGCGGACGCCGATGCGCGGCAGGTGTTCCCGGCCGCCTACTGGCTACCCGGCACCGTCTGCTGGACCTGCCTGAGGAAGGTCGCGTTGTCCGGGGTCTGCCGCATCCGGTCCAGCAGGGTCTCCAGGCCGGCCTGGCCGTCACCGCGGGAGTGCAGGGCGCGCCGCAGGCCTCGTACGGCCGCCAACTCGCCTGCGGGGATGAGCAGTTCCTCGCGGCGGGTGCCGGACGGGGTGATGTCGACGGCGGGGAAGACGCGCCGGGACGCGAGGGTGCGGTCCAGCCGGAGCTCCATGTTGCCGGTGCTCTTGAGCTCCTCGAAGTAGTAGTCGTCGGCACGGGAGCCGGTGTCCACGAGGGCCGTGGCGATGATGGTGAGCGAGCCGCCCTCCTCGGCGAGCCGCGCGGCGCCGAAGAGCCGCTTGGGCCCCTGGAGCGAGCCCGCGTCGACACCGCCGCTGAGGGTGCGGCCGCCCGCGGAGGCCGCGTTGTTGTGGGCCCGGCACAGCCGGGTGAGCGAGTCGAGCAGGATCACGACGTCCTGGCCCGCCTCGACGAGCCGCTTGGCACGCTCGACGGCCAGTTCGGCCAGCGCGATGTGCTGCTTGGGGCTCTGGTCGAAGGTCGAGGCGAACACCTCGCCGCGGACGGACCGGCGCATGTCGGTCACCTCCTCGGGGCGCTCGTCGAGGAGCACCACCATCAGATGGGCCTCGGGGTGGTTGCCGGCCACGGCGGCGGCCAGCTGCTGGAGCAGTACGGTCTTGCCGGTCTTGGGCGGGGCGACGATCAGGCCGCGCTGGCCCTTGCCGATCGGCGCGACCAGATCGACGAGGCGGGTGGTGAGTCCGCCCGCGGGGTGTTCGAGGCGCAGCCGCTCGCGCGGGTGCAGCGGGGTCAGATCACGGAAGTGCGGACGGCCGCGTGCCTCGTCGGCGGGACGGCCGTTGATCCGCTGGATCTCGGTGAGGGCGCGCTGCCGGCCGCGCAGTCCTTCGATGCTGTCGCCCTTGCGCAGGCCGTACCGGCGGATCAGCGAGGCGGAGACCTGAAGGTCGGCCGCGCCGGGGAGCAGGTTCTCGGCGCGCAGGTGGCCCTGCCCGTTCGAGGTGAGGTCGAGTACGCCGGTGGCCTGCTCTTGGTCGGTGACGGGAGTGGGCGGGCGTTCTAGTGTGGTGGTCATGATGGATGTCCTTTCGCGGACGGATGGTTGACGTTCTCGGATGGGTCGTGCGGTTGGGGGAGAGGCCGGAGCAGGAGCGGTGATCTCACGCCCTGCACGGCGGAACGCGTCACTTCTCGAACCGCGTACCGCTGACGGACGCGGTACGGAAAGAGCTCTGCGGAGAGAGGTGCTGCGAAGAAGATGCTGTGCGCCGGTCGGAATCGACGGGCGGACCAGCGGGAGAAGAGGAAATCTGCACCGGCGCCTGGAAGCAGGCGTACACAAGTGCTGATTGCACTGTAGCACCCTCTCGTCCGGTGGCGCCGGAAGCGGCCGGATCCCGGGGCGTTGACACAGGTGGTGCCACGCGCCACGGTGGTCGGCATGGCCGATGCCGGGATCGTCGCTCGCATACGGGAACTACGGCCGCTGATCAGACAGAACGCGCTGCGGGCCGAGCGCGACCGGCGGGTGCCGGACGAGGTCGTCGCCGCGCTGAGCGGTACCGGGGTGCACCGGATGAACGTCCCCGCGCGGTACGGCGGTTACCGGACCCCGCTGCACACCCAGGTCGACGTCTTCGCCGAGATCGCCCTCGAATGCGCCTCCACGGCATGGGTGACACTCAGTCAGGCCGGAGTCTCGTACATCGCGGCGCTCTTTCCCGACGAGGCGCAGGACGACTTCTTCACCGGACCGGCCGGACCCGACGTCAGGATCGGCGGCACGCTCGTCCCCGGCGCCACGGCGGTGCCGTACGACGGGGGCTATCGGGTGGACGGTGCCTCGGGCTTCGCGACCGGCTGCCATCACGCGGACTGGCATCTGCTGACGGCCGCGGTCGTCCCCGCCGACGGACGGCCCCGGGAAGGGCCGCCGGAGGTGCTGTGGGTCGCGGTGCCGATGTCCGAGCTGGAGATCCTCGACGACTGGGACACCACAGGTCTCGCCGGTACTGGCAGCAACACGGTGGTGGCCCGGAACATTCCCGTCCCCGCGCACCGGGTGCTCCCGGTCGGCCCGATGCTGGCCGGACGGACCCCGTCGAAGACCAACGCGGACGATCCCTTCTACCGCATGCCCGTGCTGCTGCTCTTCTGCGCCTGGACGGCGGCGGCCGCACTGGGCCTGGGCCGGGCGGCGCTGACGGAGTTCGACGAGCGCATCCACCGGCGCGGCATCACGTACACCTTCCACGAGCGGCAGGACGAGGCCACCGTCACCCATCTCACCTTCGCCGAGGCGCGGATGAGGATCTCCGCCGCCGAACTGGTGGCTGCCCGGCTGATCGCCGAGATCGAGACCAAGGCGCGCGACGGCGACGCGTACACCCCGCTGGAGCGGTCCAGGATCCGTGCCGAGTGCGGCTATCTCACCCGGCTCTGCAAGGAGGCCGTCGAGCTGCTCGCCTCGGCCGCCGGCGCCTCCTCCCTCCAGCGGTCCGTGCCGCTGCAGCGCATCGCCCGTGACATCAACGCCCTGACGCTGCACTCCTTCGTCAACCCCGCCACCAACCTGGAGATCTACGGCCGCGTACTCTCGGGCGTCGACCCGGGCACCCCCTTCCTGTGACGGCCTCCGACTGCCGTCGACCGCAGTCAGGAGATCGCGTTGGACAGCACGGCAGCCGAACCGTCGAACGACCCGTCAGGTACATCCGGTACGTCCCGTGCGTCCGGGGAGCCGCACCGCCTCGACCCGGCCGGCGGCTGTCCGCACGCCGACAACGCGCGCCTTCTCGCACGCGGAGCCGTGGCGTCGGTCGTCCTGCCCGGCGGGGTGGACGGCGTGGCGGTGCTGGGGCACGAGGCGCTGAAGGAGTTCCTGGCTCACCCCCAAGTCGCCAAGAACGCGGGGCACTTCACCGCGCTGCGGGAGGGCCGCATCGCCCCCGGATGGCCCCTTGCCACCTTCGCGACGGTACGGGGCATGACGACCGCGGACGGCGACGACCACCGGCGGCTGCGGTCCCTGGTCAGCAAGGCGTTCACCGTTCGCCGGGTCGAGGAACTGCGCCCGCGCGTCGCGGAGTTGACCGAGGAACTGCTCGACGATCTGGAGCGTGCGGCCCGCGACGGCGGGGGAGTCGCCGATCTGCGCGCGCACTTCGCGATGCCGCTCCCGATGGGCGTCATCGGTGAACTGCTGGGCGTGGACGCCGAGTTCCGCGAGCGGCTCCACCACCTCTCCAGCCAGGTCGTCGCCACCGACATCGGGCCCGAGCGCGCGCTGGCCGCCAACCGGGAACTGATGGCCGTCCTCGGCGCGGTCGTCGAGGCCAGGACCGAACGGCCGGGCGACGACCTCACCAGCGCGCTGATCGCCGCGCGTGACGAGGGCGGCGACCGGCTCACCCACGAGGAACTCCTCGGCACCCTGGTCCTCATGATCATCGCCGGGCACGAGACCACACTGAACCTGATCACCAACGCCGTACGCGCCCTGTGCGGCCACCGTGACCAGCTGGCACGGGTCGTGCGGGGCGAGGCGGGCTGGGCCGACGTCGTCGAGGAGACGCTGCGCTGGGACGCGCCGGTCAGCTACTTCCCCTTCCGCTACCCCGTCGGCGACCTGACCGTCGACGGCACCGTCATACCCGGAGGCACACCCGTCCTCGCCGGCTACTCGGCCGCGGGCCGAGACCGGGCCGCGCACGGCCCCGACGCCGACCTCTTCGACGTCACCAGGCCCGCCGGGCCCGGCGCCGCCCGGCATCTGTCCCTCGGCCACGGCGCCCACTACTGCCTGGGCGCCCCACTGGCCCGGATGGAGTCCGCCATCGCCCTGGAACGCCTGTTCACGCGCTTCCCCGGCCTCGGCCTCGCCGTGCCCGAGGCGGACCTCGCCCGCAGCGCCAGTTTCGTGGGCAACAGCGTCCAGACACTCCCCGTACGGGTGTGACGCCGGCCTGCCGGAGCAATCATGGAGGGCCGGAGCAATCATGAAGGGTGTGTCGATCCGGACCGGGCCCGTTCGTCGGTGGGGTGCGAGGACCCCTGCACACCGGGATCGCCACCATGCGTCACCACCGGGAGGAACCATGAAGTACGTGATGTTCATCTGCACACCCGTCGACGGTGAGGAGCTGAGCCCCGAGGAGATCGCCGACGACCCCCGTTTCACCTCGTACATCGACCATGTGCGCGCCGGCGGCATGGTGAAGGGCGGCGCGCGGCTGCGGCCGGCCGCCGACGCCACCACCGTCCGCGTCCGGGGCGACGAGGTACTGCTCAGCGACGGACCGTTCGCGGAGTCCAAGGAGTACATCGCGGGCTTCGACATCATCGAGGTCGCCGACCTCGACGAGGCCATCGCGCTCGCCTCCCGCCATCCGGCCGCGCTGGGCGGTGGATCGGTCGAGGTGCGACCGATCTGGGAATGAACGGCGCCGAGGAGGTGGAGAAGGGCGCGGCGGCGGACGGCGTCGAGGAGGCCGTCGCCGCCGCCTTCCGGGAGGAATGGGGCCAGGTCGTCGCCACCCTGATCCGGGTGACCGGCGACTGGGACCTCGCCGAGGAGTGCGCACAGGACGCCTTCACCCAGGCTCTCGACCGGTGGCGGCGCGACGGGGTGCCGCGCCGCCCCGGCGCCTGGCTGACCACGACCGCGCGCAACCGGGCCATGGACGTGACGCGCCGCAGGGCGGTGGGGGCGGCGAAACTGCGGGAGGTCGCGATGCTGGCACGGGACGGGGGACCCGGCGGCCCGCAGGACCCGGACTCCGACGACGACAGCGGGGTGACGGACGACCGGCTGCGGCTGGTCTTCACCTGCTGCCATCCCGCGCTGCCCGTCGAGGCCAGGGTCGCCCTCACCCTGCGCACCCTCGCGGGGCTCACCACACCCGAGATCGCCCGCGCCTTCCTCGTTCCCGAGGCGACGATGGCGCAACGCCTCGTGCGGGCCAAGCGGAAGATCCGCAACGCCGGCATCCCGTACCGGGTGCCGCCCGCGCATCTGCTCCCCGAACGCACGACGGGGGTGCTGGGCGTGCTGTACCTGCTGTTCAACGAGGGGTACGCGGCCTCCTCCGGCGCGGACCTGATCCGTACGGACCTCTGCGCGGAGGCCATCAGGCTGGCCCGGGTGCTGGCCCGCCTCATGCCCGACGAGCCCGAGGTGCTCGGCCTGCTCGCGCTCCTGCTGCTGCACGACGCCCGGCGCGGCACCCGCGTGGACGCGGCCGGGGAACTGGTCACTCTGGAGGACCAGGACCGCACGGCATGGGACCGGGCGGAGATCGACGAGGGCGCCGCCCTGCTGGAGACCGCGCTGCGCCGGGGGCGGCCGGGCCCGTACCAGATCCAGGCGGCCGTCGCGGCCTGCCACACCACCGCGGCCACGGCACAGGACACGGACTGGGCGGACATCGCCGGTCTGTACGCCGAGCTGGAACGCCGGGTCCCCTCGGCCGTGGTGCGCCTCAACCGCGCGGTGGCCGTCGGCATGGCCGAGAGCCCCGAAGCAGGGCTGGTCCTCGTCGCGGACCTGGAGGAGGCCGGCGAACTGGCGGGCTACCACCTGCTGCCCGCCACCCGGGCGGACCTCCTGCGGCGCACGGGCCGCCTGGAGGAGGCCGCCGAGGCGTACGGGCAGGCGCTGGAACTGGTGGAGAACGACGCCGAGCGGCGCTTCCTGCGAAAGCGGCTCGCGGAGTGCCGATCGGGCCGGTAGGTGTCGATCCGGCCGGGGGCCGTTCGTCGGTGGGGTGTAGGTACCCCACCGACCTGGAGGATCCGATGACCACCACCGTTCCCACCTGGCGTACCGGCCGCCTGCTCGCTCTCCTGTCGACGCGCCGTCCGGGGGCCGCGCGACCCACGCCGAAGCGGGCCGCAGACCTCGGCAAGGGCGGCCCCGGCGAGATCGACGGCCCGGCCGTCTGGCTCGCGGGCCTGCGGCTGATGGGATGAGAGGCTGCCGGGCCGAGCGGCTACGGGGTCAGCTCGAAGATTCCGTAGCCGAACGCCTCCGCGGTGACCGTGCCACCGTCCGCGACGACTCCGGACGCTTCGAGGGCCCGGCCGGGACGGAGGTCCCCGAGCGGGCAACTCGTCGGCTCCTGGCGGGGGTTGACGACCACCAGATACCGTCCGCCGCGTACGTGCACGAAGGGGTGGCCCGCGTGCACCACCTCCACCGAGCCGTCCGGGCCGAGTTCGGGCGTGGACGTGCGCAGGGTGATGAGACGGCGTACGAGGTGGAGGAGGGACGTGTCGTCGGCGCGCTGGGCGGCCACAGTGGGGCGGCCGGGATCGGGGTCGACCGGGAGATACGGGTGCGCGGACGTGGAGAAACCGGCGTTCGGGCCGTCGTCCCACTGCATCGGCGTACGGGAACCCGCGCGATTGTAGGCGGGCCCGAGCACACTGCCCTCCGTGTCGGGGAGGTCCGGGATGTACCGCATACCGATCTCGTCGCCGTAGTAGATGGCGGGCAGGGTGGGCCAGGTGAGCTGGAAGACGAAGGCGACCGGGAGCTGTTCGGCCGAGCGCGGCCCGCAGTTGAGACGCGAGAAGTCGTGGTTGGCGGTCGGCAGCGAGATGAAGCCGCTGTCGCCGAGGGCCGTCGACGCCTGCTGCCAGGCCTCGACGAAGGGCCGCGGTGAGCCCTTGCCGCTCGGGTCGAAGAAGCAGTCGAGCGGATCCCAGTCGAGGTTGACGGTCCCGGAGCCGTTGCTCCACAGCGAGCGCAGCGCCAGGCCGTCCGTGGGACCGCCGAACTGGAGGAAGAAGTCCGTGTGGAACCCCGCCGGGACGGACACCTCCGGCTCGCCCCACTCCGAGAGGATCACCGCGTCCGGGTGCGTACGGTCCAGCCAGTGACGCAACTCCGTCCAGACCTTGCTCGTCTCCGCCTTGCCCGGGTCGTCCTTGACGAGCGAGGCCGCCATGTCGACGCGGAATCCCGACAGACCGAGGCCCAGCCAGTGGTCCATGATCGTGCGCAGCGCCTCCCGGTTGGCGCGCGGACCCTCCGCGTCCACCGGCTGACGCCACGGTTCGGCCGGACTCATGCGCGCGTAACCGAAGTTGAGGGCGGGCTGGAAGGCGAAGAAGTTCGGCAGATACGCGCCCGGACGGCTGCCGGGCGAGTCCACGAAACCGTCCGGGCGGCCCTCGGCCGTCCAGATGTAGCGATGGTCGCCGGGATCGTCCGCCGACGCCGTGAACCACGGGTGCCGGTCGGAGGTGTGCCCCGCGACCAGATCGAGGAGTACGCGGATTCCGTGGCCGCGCGCCCGGTCGACGAGCTCGGCGAGGTCGTCGTTGGAGCCGTAGCGCGGGGCCACGTTCAGATAGTCGGAGACGTCGTACCCGGCGTCCCCGAACGGCGAGGCGAAACACGGGTTCAGCCAGACGGTGTTCACCCCGAGCCAGGCCAGATGGTCCAGCCGCTCGCAGATGCCGTCGAAGTCGCCGATCCCGTCGCCGTTCGAGTCCGCGAACGACTGCGGGTAGATCTGGTAGAAGACCGCGTCGGCCAGCCATGCGGGTGCGGGGCGGAAGGAGCTCATGGGGCAGGTACAGCCTTTCCCTGGGCGGAACGTCCTCGATGTCGAGGGTGACAGTGCCCGGCAGTGTCCGAAAGGCCGCGCCGTGGCCAGAGCCCGGACGGGAAGCCCCGGGAAGCCACGGAAGTCCTCGGGGAACCCGCGGGAAGCCCTAAGCTGATCGACGATGTTCACCCCTCAGGGCCCCACATTCCGCGAACTCGCCGTGCAGGCGCTGTCGTCCGTCGAGCACGGCTACGACCTCCTCGCACCGAAGTTCGACCACACCCCGTTCCGTACGCCGGACTCGTTCCTGCGGTCCGTCGCGCGGGCCCTGACGGACATGGGGCCGTTCGGGCGCGGGCTCGACCTGTGCTGCGGCACCGGCGCGGGCATGGACGTGCTGGGCACGGTGTGCCGGGACAGCGTCACCGGCATCGACATCAGCGCGGGCATGCTCGCCGAGGCGCGACGGCGTGAGCGGCCCGGCGGACCGCCCGCCGGCTGGGTGCGCGGCGACGCCCTCGCCCTGCCGTTCGGCCCGGCCTTCGACCTGGTCGTGAGCTTCGGGGCGTTCGGACACTTCCTGCCCCGCGAACTGCCCGGCCTGTTCGAGCAGGTCCACTCGGTGCTCAGGCCCGGCGGCCGGTTCGCCTTCCCGATCGTCGCCCCGGCCCCGCCCGCGTCGCCCGGCTACTGGGCCATGCTCGGCTTCGACGCGGTCATGAAGGTGCGCAACGCGGTGTGGCGTCCGCCGTTCGTCATGTACTACCGCGAGTTCCGGCTGGGCGACGTGCGGCGGGAACTGGCCCGCGCCGGTTTCACGGTCGAGCTGCACGCCCTGCCCGAGTTCGGCCGCAGGGACGACGGCAGCCCGCGCTGCCGGATGGTGGTGGCCACAAGGCCCGGACCAGCGGTTTAACCGCTCCGGGAGCACTCCGGGGGCCGCTCCTGCCCCCGGTTCCACCGCGGTGCGCCGTACCGGCGTATGAGATCCGTCAAGAGCGCGCACAACGGCGTCAGGGAGCCGTCAACGTGCGCCGCCAGCGGTTCCGTCGGATGTTTGCTCTGAAGGTCAAGGCGTTCGGCCGGTGCCCTGGCGTGGTACCCCACGGCACCCGCACCCCCACCCGAACCAGATTAAGGAGCTCACCAAGGCCGACAGTATAATATAAAAAAAATACGCAGCCGAAGAATTATGGAGTGTAGATATAG
>NZ_JBHXTO010000195.1:0-13965 GCF_042677425.1 Streptomyces sp. NPDC127119
TACGAGGGCTTCCGCCCGGCACACCGAGAGCACGCACCAGACGCCGCCCGGCCCGCCCTCCGGGCGGACGTCGGGAATTTGACGACAGGCCCTAGGGCCTGAGGCTGCTGACGATGTCGGCCGTCGCCGTCATCCCGTCGTGGATGGTCGGCGCCATGCTGGTGCTCGCGAGATAGAAGCCGAGCAGGACGCAGACCACCGCGTGCGAGAGCTTCAGCGCGCCGTTGCGCAGGAAGACCACCGTCAGAATCACGAGCAGCAGCACCACAGAGATGGAAATAGCCACCGTCAACCTCCTCCGCCACGCCACGCCACATCGCGGCTTTCGGCCGCAAGTGTGGCGTAGCGGGGGGTTCGTCCGTGCGGCTGACGTGTCCGCCGAACGTGTGTTGACTGCGTGTGACGGCGCTGGGCCGGACCCGCGCCCCGGTCAGGCCCCCCGGTGGGCGTCCAGGAAGGCTTCCAGGCCCGCGAGGTCGTCGGTGTTGAAGTAGTCGGCGTCCGCGGCGAGCAGTTCGCTCCAGACCGCGTCACGGGCGGGGCCCGCCAGGTCCGGGGTGGCCCAGAAGCGGACCTTCTGCCCCCGGGAGTGCGCGGCCAGGATGATCCCGCGCAGCTTCTGCCGCTCGGCCTCGGGGAACGTGCCGACGCCCTGCCAGGTGAAGTTGAGCGTCCAGTTGTCGCTGATCAGCGGGATGAAGGAGGCCGGGGCCGGGGCGGGGGCCAGCAGGTCGAGGAGGCGGCCGTCGTAGAAGGCGTGCCGTACGGTCTGGGCCTCCATGGGCACCCGGGCGGCCCGGTCGCCGGAGATCACGGCGGTCACCGCGCCGGGGTGGACGCGGCCATGGGCGTACGTGGTGAACAGGTGCCGGTGGCGGCGCAGTCGGCGGTCCAGTTCGAGGTATGTGGCCGAGCCCTCGGTCTTGATGTCGATCAGCAGCTGGAGGGGCTTGCGGTACACCCGGTACACCGAGCCGCCGTTGGCCTTCACGCGGGCGGCGAGGGGCTTCAGGTAGAGGGATTCCAGGGTACGGGCCGGGTCCAGCTCCACCGGGTCGTGGGCGACGAGGAGTTGGCCGTCGACGAGGTAGATGTCGGCCTCGACGCTGCCGAAGCGGTGGTCGAGCGCGTCGAACAGGGGCCGGGGGTGGAGATAGTCGTTGTGGGCGTGGGCACGCCACAGCGGGCGCGGGCGGTGCCTGTCCTCGCTCGCCTGTGCGTACGCGGGCAGGGCGATACCGCCCGCCAGTCCGGCGGCGAGGGTGGTGAGGGCTCTGCGACGGGTGGTGAGGGCCATGTCTGCCTCCCTGGGAATGCCGTACGGGGCCACGGGCGCCCCGGGCCGACGAAATCGGGACTGGGGAGAGTATGCGGCGTGGACATGCCCAAGGAGCAGAGCCGTGCGGGGAGTTGGCCGGACTGCCGTGGTGCGTTCACTTCACCGGCCGGCACCTGCACAGGAAGGCCCGCTCCCGCCCTCAGGGGCGTCCCCAGGGGGCAGAAGCGGGCCTTCGCGCACTGCGTGCAGGTGAGTCGGCGAATCGGTGAGTCGGCGGGTCGGCGGGTCGGTCAGGGAGCCTGGAGGTCCACCAGCCCGGCCAGTGCCTCCCGGTGGCTGCCCGCCGTGCCGTACGCGATCGAGTCGGCCTTGGCCCTCTTCAGGTAGAGGTGCACCGGGTGCTCCCAGGTCATGCCGATACCGGCGTGCAACTGGAGCGCCTCCTCGGCGGCATGGACGGCGACGGGCGCCGCGTACGCCTGGGCGAGGGCCACCGCCACGTCCACCTCCGTACTGTCCCCGCTCCCGCCGGCCAGCGCGTCGGCCGCGTTGCGTGCCGCGGCGCGCGTGTGGACGGTCTCCAGCCAGAGCTGGGCGAGCCGGTGCTTGAGCGCCTGGAAGCCGCCGACCGGCCGGTTGAACTGCTTGCGCTCCTTCAGATAGCGGACCGTCTCCGTCAACGACCCCTCCGCCAGGCCCAGTTGCTCGGAGGCGAGCAGTCCGGCACCGGCCCGCAGGGCCCGTCGCACGGCGGGGGCGGCATCGCCGATCCGGCGCGCCTCCACCCCGTCGAGGACGACCGTCGCGACCGGCCGGGTCAGGTCCAGGGACACCTGCGGGGTGACGGTCACGGCGTCCGCGTCGACCGCGTACAGGCCGCCGTCCTCGGCGGGGACGAGCAGCACGTCGGCGGCGACCGCGTCCGCGACGCCGGTCAACTCCCCGCGCAGGAGGCCGCCTTCGACCCGTACGGTCCGGTGGGCGCCGCCGGGAGCGGTGTTCAGGGCGACGGCGAGGACGCCGATGCGGCGGCCGGACGCCAGCTCGGTGAGGAGGTCGTCGGCGTCGCACGCCAGCAGCGCCTCGGTGGCGACGACCGCACTCGTCAGATACGGCACGGGAGCGACCGCCCGGCCCAGCTCCTCCATGACGACGGCGGCTTCGCGGTGCGTGGCACCCTGGCCGCCCAGCGCCTCGGGCACCAGCAGGCCCGCGAGGCCCATGCCCTCGGCGAGGGCCTTCCACGCCTCGCGGTCGTGCGGCGCACCGGACTCCGTACGGGCGATGACGTCCGCCGGGTCGCAGTGGTCGGCGAGCAGGTCGCGGACGGCGGCGCGCAGCGCCTCTTCCTCCTCCGAGTACAGCAGGTCGGGCTGTGCGCGCTGCGTTGTCTGCGCTGTCATCGGGCCAGGTCCTTCCAGGCGACGTCCTTGTCGGTACGCGGCTCGGAGGGCAGCCCCAGCACGCGTTCGGCGACGATGTTCAGCAGGACCTCGCTGGTCCCGCCCTCGATGCTGTTGCCCTTGGAGCGGAGATAGCGGTAGCCGGCGTCACGGCCGGTGAAGTCGACCTTGTCGGGCCGGCGCATCGTCCAGTCCTCGTACAGCAGGCCTTCCTCGCCGAGGAGTTCGACCTCCAGGCCGCTGATCTCCTGGTTGAGGCGGGCGAACGCGAGTTTCATGCCGGAGCCCTCGGGGCCGGGCTGTCCCGCGACCATCTGCTGGCGCAGGCGTTCACCGGTGAGCCGGGCCACCTCGGCCTCGACCCACAGTTTCAGCAGGCGCTGGTGCAGGTCATGGGTGCGCAGGTCGGGGCGTTCGCGCCAGGTCCTGGAGACCGGGCCGATCATGCCGCCCTCGCGCGGGATGCGCATGCCGCCGATGGAGACCCGCTCGTTCATGAGCGTGGTCTGCGCAACCCGCCAGCCGTCGCCGACCTCGCCGAGGCGGTGTGCGTCGGGGATGCGGACGTCGGTGAGGAACACCTCGTTGAACTCGGCCTCGCCGGTGATCTGGCGCAGTGGCCGCACCTCGACACCGGGGTCGGTCATGTCGCAGACGAAGTAGGTGATGCCGCGGTGCTTGGGCGCGTCCGGGTCGGTCCGGGCGATGAGGATGGCCCAGCGGGCGAGGTGGGCGCTGGAGGTCCACACCTTCTGGCCGTTGACCACCCACTCGTCGCCGTCCTTCACGGCGCGCGTGCCGAGGGCCGCCAGGTCGGAGCCCGCGCCCGGCTCGCTGAACAGCTGGCACCAGACCTCCTCGCCGACCCACAGGGGCCGCAGGAAGCGGTTCTTCTGCTCCTCGGTGCCGTAGCCGAGGACCGTCGGCGCGGCCATGCCGAGGCCGATGCCGATGCGCCGCGGGTCGTTGTCGGGAGCCCCCGCGGCCTCCAACTCGGTGTCCACGACGGCCTGGAGGGAGCGCGGCGCGCCGAGGCCGCCGAGACCCTCCGGGTAGTGCACCCAGGCGAGTCCCGCGTCGAAACGGGCCTTGAGGAAGTCCACCCGGTCCGTACCGTCGACCGGGTGCGCGGCCAGCAACTCCTGTGTGCGGCGGCGCAGTTCGGCGGCGTCCACCGCCCCGTTCACGGTGTCGGTCATGCCGCGGCCCCGTTCTCGCTCGTGCCCTCGGCGACGGTCCCGAGGGCGGGGAGCACGGTGACCCGGCCCGTGGTGACACCGTCGGCGACCCGCTGGACGGCGTCGGCGGCACCGGCCAGCGGCACGCGCTCACTGACGAGCGGCCTGATCGCGCCGCGGGCGGCCAGCTCGGTGAGCTGCTCGTGGCAGCGCAGGACCAGCTTCGGGTCCTTGGTGTTGTACAGGCCCCAGTGCAGGCCCATGATCGAGTAGTTCTTCACGAGTGCGTGGTTGAGCCCCGGGCTGGGGATCGTGCCGCTGGCGAAGCCGACGACCACGATCCGGCCCTCGAAGGCGACGAGCTTGGCGGACTGCGTGTAGGCGTCCCCGCCGACGGGGTCGTAGACGACATCGGCGCCCCGGCCGCCGGTGGCCGCCTTGACGGCGGCGACGACGTCCTCGGCGCGCCGGTCCACGACGACGTCGCAGCCCAGCTCGCGGGCGACCGCGGCCTTGTCCGCGCCGCCCACGACACCGATGACGGTCGCCCCCGCCGCCTTCCCGAGCTGCACCGCCGCGCTGCCGACCCCTCCTGCGGCAGCGTGGACGAGCAGCGTCTCGCCGGCCTCCAGGCGGGCCCGCCGGTGCAGGCCGAACCAGCCGGTCTGGTAGCCGATGTGCAGGGCGGCGGCCTCGGCGTCGTCCAGCGCCTCGGGCGCGGGCAGCAGGGCCGCGGCGTCCGCGACGGCGTACTCGGCGAAGCCGCCGTACGGCAGCGCGGGGTTGGCGACGACCCGTCGGCCGTCCTCGGTCTCGCCGCAGATCTCCACCCCTGGCGTGTACGGCATCGGCGGCCTGACCTGGTACTGCCCGCGGCACATCAGGACGTCCGGGAAGTTGATGTTCGCCGCGCGCACCTTGAGCAGGACCTGGCCGTCACCGGGGACGGGCCGCTCCACCTCCGCGAGCCGCATCACCTCGCCGGGCTCACCGTTCTCGTGCACTTGCCATGCCTGCATGCGGGGCCTCCACGGGACTGGGTCTGTTCTGTTCGCGCCTCGGGGTCAACTGCATACTAAGCGGTCGCTTGCCGTGCAGGGAACAGGCAGGGGCCGCGGGTTCCAGGGGCGCGGGGAACGGCGCACGCCCACACCAGTCGGCCCCACACCTTCAGGCCCACGGTGCCCCCAAACCCCCAGGGGCGCGGGGAACGGCGCAACCGACGTCAGCCGGCCTGCCCGCCGCCACCCCGCTTCGGCCGCGCCCGCACATGCATCCGCTCCCCCTGCCGGCCGAAGAGGCTCAGGAACTCCACCGGCCCCTCCCCCGTCGACCCGAACCAGTGGGGCACGCGGGTGTCGAACTCGGCCGCCTCCCCCGCGCCGAGTACGACGTCATGCTCGCCGAGCACCAGGCGCAGCCGCCCGGAGAGCACGTACAGCCACTCGTAGCCCTCGTGCGTACGCGGCTCCGGCTCGTCCTTGCGCTTCGGCTCCAGCACCTTGTAGGCCTGCAGGCCGCCCGGCTGGCGGGTGAGCGGCCAGTGCGTCCGGCCGTGCATGACGATCGGCTTGGCCGCCCGGACGCGCGGGTCGCCGACCTGGGGCGCCCCGACGAGTTCGTCGAGGGGCACCTGGTGGGCCCGGGCGATGGGCAGCAGCAGTTCCAGGCTGGGTTTGCGCAGGCCGGACTCCAGGCGGGAGAGGGTGCTCACGGAGATGCCGGTGGCGGTGGACAGGCCCGCGAGGGTGGCGCCACGCTCCTTGCGGACCCGGCGCAGCCGGGGCCCGACCTCCGCGAGGACACCCTCCGTGTCACGGTCGCCCTGCTCCCCGGGCTCTTCGTGGTCCTTGTGCTCACTCATGCCCTTATTGCAGTTTCGGCAAAGCCATTTGTCAATACGGGTGCCGTGGGGCGACCTTCTGGGTGGAGGTGGTCACCGTGACCGATACGTATGAAGTGGTCGTCGTCGGCGGGGGCGCGGCGGGACTGTCCGCGGCGCTCGTCCTGGGGCGCGCACGCCGGAGCGTGCTCGTGATCGACGGGGGCGAGCCGCGCAACGCGCCCGCCGCCCACATGCAGGGCTATCTGACCCGGGACGGCATGTCACCGGCCGAGTTCCTGGCCGCGGGGCGCGAGGAGATCGCCCGGTACGGCGTCGAGCTCGTCCGGGATCTCGCGGTGGACGTGGCGCGGGACGCGGACGGCGAGTTCGACGTGACGCTCGGCTCAGGGCGCGGGGTGCACGGGCGCCGGCTGGTCGTCGCCACCGGCCTCGCGGACGAGCTGCCGTCCGTGCCGGGGGTCGCCGAGCGCTTCGGCCGGGACGTCCTGCACTGTCCGTACTGCCACGGCTGGGAGGTGCGGGACCAGGCCTTCGGCGTGCTGGCGACGACCCCGATGGGCGTACACCAGGCGCTGATGGTCTCCCAGTGGTCCAAGGACGTGACCCTGTTCCTGCACACGGTCGCGGAGGAGGAGCTGGCGGACGAGGATCTGCGCAGGCTCGCGGCGGCCGGGGTCGCCGTGGTGCCGGGCGAGGTCGCGGGACTCGACGTCGTCGACGACCGGCTGACCGCGGTCCGGCTGGCGGACGGCACGGCCCACGAGCGCTCGGTGCTGTTCGTCGCGCCCAGGCCGGTCCCCCGCACCGGCCTGCTGGAACAGCTGGGCGCCGACCTCCAGGAGACCCCGTTCGGCTCGTACGCCGCGGTCGACCCGACGGGCCTGACCAGCGTGCCGGGCGTCTGGGCGGCGGGCAACGCGATCGGCTTCGGCGAACAGGTCGTGAACGCGGCGAGCGGCGGCTACCGCGCCGGAGCCACGATCAACGGAGAACTGCTGTTCGCGGACCTGGACGCGGCGGTACGGGTGCGGTGACGTGACCGTCCGGACATGGCGGTACGCCCCGTCCGGGCGTCACGGTACGGCCCCGTTCGATCATGGCGGCGCAGCCTCGCCATCGCACGGCAGCGCACGCCAGCGCACTCCGCGCTCCGGCGTGGCGGCTGCCGGGCCCGGCAGCAGGAGCCGTCCGCCGGGGCCCAGGAGCGCGCCCTTCCGGCCCGCGGGCCCGTCCGCCCAGGTGTAGTCCGGGCATCTCCGTAGCACGATGACTTCATGCTGCTGTCCCGGCTCGCCAATGTGTCCCAGGAGGTCGCCGCCACCTCGGCGCGGTCCCGGAAGGTCGCTCTGCTCGCGGAGCTGTTCCGGGACGCGGAGGCGGACGACGTGCCGATCGTCATCCCGTATCTGGCGGGCCGCCTGCCCCAGGGGCGGCTCGGTGTCGGCTGGAAACTCCTCGGCGCGTCCGTCCCGCCGGCCGGGGAGCCGAGCCTGACCGTGCGGGAGGTGGACAGCCGCCTGACCGCTCTCGGCGCCGTCTCCGGTACCGGCTCGCAGGCGGAACGGGCGCGGCTCGTCGGGGAGTTGATGGGCGCGGCCACCGAGCCGGAGCAGAAGTTCCTGCGCGCGCTGATCGGCGGCGAGGTGCGGCAGGGCGCCCTCGACGCCGTCGCGGTCGAAGGGCTCGCCCGGGCGACGGACGCACCCTCCGCGGACGTACGCAGGGCCGTGATGCTGGCGGGTTCGCTGCAGACCGTGGCCGAGCGGCTGCTGGCCGACGGACCCGGGGCACTGGAGGAATTCAGCCTCACCGTCGGCCGGCCCGTCCTGCCGATGCTGGCGCACAGCGCCCCCTCCGTCGCAGAAGCGCTCGACAAGCTCGGCGCCTGCGTGGTGGAGGAGAAGCTCGACGGCATCCGCGTCCAGGTGCACCGCGACGGCGACGAGGTACGCGTCTACACGCGCACCCTCGACGACATCACCGACCGGCTGCCCGAGATCACGCACGCCGCACGGGAGTTGAAGGTCGACCGCTTCATCCTGGACGGCGAGGTCATCGCGCTCGACGACGACGGACGGCCCCGGCCCTTCCAGGAGACCGCGGGCCGCGTGGGCTCCCGGCTGGATGTGGCGACCGCCGCCGAGGCCGTGCCCGTCTCCCCCGTCTTCTTCGACGCCCTGTCGGTGGACGGCCAGGACCTGCTGGACCTGCCGTTCGCCGACCGCCACGCGGAGCTGGCCCGGCTGGTCCCCGAGCCGATGCGCGTACGCCGTCTCCTCGTCCCGGATCCCACGGACGAGCCGGTCCGGGCCGCCGCCGAACGGTTCGGCGCCGACACGCTCGCACGCGGCCACGAGGGCGTCGTCCTCAAGTCCCTGGACGCCCCCTACAGCGCGGGCAGGCGCGGAGCCTCCTGGCTGAAGGTCAAGCCCGTCCACACGCTCGACCTGGTCGTGCTGGCCGCCGAGTGGGGCAGCGGGCGGCGCACCGGCAAGCTCTCCAACCTGCATCTGGGCGCCCGCAGACCGGACGGCACGTTCGCCATGCTGGGCAAGACGTTCAAGGGCCTCACCGACGTGATGCTGGCCTGGCAGACCGAGCGCCTCCAGGAACTCGCCGTCGCCCCCGTCGAGGAGAGTGGCTACGTGGTGACCGTCCGCCCGGAACTGGTCGTGGAGATCGCGTACGACGGTCTGCAGCGCTCCACCCGCTATCCGGCGGGCGTCGCCCTGAGGTTCGCCCGGGTCGTGCGCTACCGCGAGGACAAGACACCCGCGGAGGCGGACACCGTCGAAACGGTGCTCGCCGCACACCCGGGGGTGGCCGCATGACCCCGGCCGCCGCGAAACGCAGCGCGGGCCTGCTCCTGTTCCGCCGCACCGAGCACGGTACCGAGGTGCTGCTGGGCCACATGGGCGGTCCGTTCTTCGCGCGGCGCGACGCCGGGGCCTGGTCCGTGCCGAAGGGCGAGTACGAGCCGGGCGAACCGGCCTGGGACGCGGCCCGCCGTGAGTTCCAGGAGGAACTGGGCCTGCCACCGCCCGACGGCGAGCCCGTCCCCCTCGGCGAGGTCACCCAGACGAACGGCAAGATCGTCACGGCCTGGGCCGTCGAGGCGGACCTCGACCCGGCGGCCGTGGTCCCCGGCACCTTCTCGATGGAGTGGCCGCGCGGCTCGGGCCACGTCCAGGAGTTCCCGGAACTGGACCGCGTGGAGTGGCTGGACCTGACCCGCGCAAGAGCGGTCCTGATCAAGGCCCAGACGGAGTTCCTGGACCGTCTGGAAGCACATACGCGCTGACGAGAGGGGCACGCGTCCTCTCCGGGGCGCCCCTGAAGGGCGCGTTCGAGGGGCGCGGGGAACTGCGCGACCAGCCACGACGCACCCTCACCCGCACCCGCACCCGCACCCGCACCCGCACCCGACATACGACTTCAGGAGGCCAGCACGATGCCCATCGCAACGGTGAACCCGGCAACAGGCGAAACCCTGAAAACCTACGACTCCCTGAACGACAAGGAGATCGAACACTGCCTCGCCACCGCGGAGGCCGCGTTCCGAACGCACCGCACCACCTCGTTCGAGGAGCGCGCCCGGCTGATGCACCGCGCGGCGGACCTCCTGGAGGCCGACGCACCGGACATCGGCCGGACGATGACCACCGAGATGGGCAAGCCCGTCAAACAGGCCCGCGCCGAAGCGGCGAAGTGCGGGAAGGCGATGCGCTGGTACGCCGACCACGCCGAGGAACTCCTCGCCGACGAGGAGGGCGCGAAGAACGACGCGGAGGACTCCGGCGCCTCCCGCGTCCTCGTGCGCTACCGCCCGCTCGGCCCGGTCCTCGCCGTCATGCCGTGGAACTTCCCGCTCTGGCAGGTGATCCGCTTCGCCGCGCCCGCGCTGATGGCGGGCAACGTCGGACTCCTCAAGCACGCCTCGAACGTCCCGCAGACCGCCCTCTACCTGGAGGACCTGTTCCGCCGCGCGGGCTTCGCGGAGGGCTGTTTCCAGACGCTGCTCGTCGGCTCGGGCGCCATCGAGGACATCCTGCGCGACCCGCGGATCAAGGCGGCCACCCTGACCGGCAGCGAACCGGCGGGCCGCGCGGTCGCCTCGGTCGCCGGGGACGAGGTCAAGAAGACCGTCCTGGAGCTGGGCGGCAGCGACCCGTACGTGGTGATGCCGTCGGCGGACATCGACAAGGCCGCGAAGACGGCCGTGACGGCCCGGGTGCAGAACAACGGCCAGTCCTGCATCGCCGCCAAGCGGTTCATCGTCCACACGGACGTCTTCGACGCCTTCGCCGAACGCTTCACCGAGGCCATGAAGGCCCTCACGGTGGGCGACCCCCTGGACGAGAACTCCGACGTCGGCCCGATCGCCACCGAGCAGGGCCGCGACGACCTCACGGAACTCGTCGACGACGCCGTCGAGGGCGGCGCGACCGTGCTGTGCGGCGGCGAGCGGCCCGACGGGGACGGCTGGTACTACCCGCCGACCGTCCTCGCCGACATCACGCCCGAGATGCGCATCCACCACGAGGAGGCGTTCGGTCCGGTCGCCACGCTCTACCGTGCCGCCGACCTCGACGAGGCGGTGGCCATCGCCAACGACACGCCGTTCGGGCTGAGTTCCAACGTCTGGACCCGCGACGAGGCCGAGACCGGCCGTTTCGTACGGGATCTGGAGGCCGGCGGGGTCTTCTTCAACGGGATGACCGCGTCCCACCCGGCGTTCCCGTTCGGCGGGGTCAAGCGGTCCGGCTACGGGCGTGAGCTGTCGGGTCACGGAATCCGAGAGTTCTGCAACATCACCACCGTATGGCACGGAGCGTGAGCCTTCCGCGGCTACGATTCCCGGTGTGAACCGCGAAGTGACCCTGCCCCTGATCGTCGACGACCGCGGGACCCTGCAGGTGGCTGCCGCCGATGTGAGCAAGCTGCTGCGCACGATGGGGGGACGGTGGCTGCATCTCGTCGAGGCCGGGGAGGACGGGCTCGACGAGGACACGGTGGCCGCGCTGACCATCGAGCTGGCCAAGCTTGCCGACCGCATCGATGTGGCGTGCATCGCGCACAGCAGTGGAGGTGCCTCCGGCTGAGGGGGTGTGTTTGAGGCCGTCCGTGCACTGCGGGTGCGTGGGGGCTGGTCGCGCAGTTCCCCGCGCCCCTCAAGGGCGAAAAGACTGCGCCGTTCCCCGCGCCCCTGAAAGGCAAGAGACTGCGCCGTTCCCCCGCGCCCCTGGTGGGGCTTGTCCCCGGTCTGGAGTAGTCCGGCGCGATAAACGGGACTTCTCGGGTGATCGTGGTGGGACCACCCTTCCGTCCGGGAGAGGGAGTTCCCGGCGGGCGAGAGAAGGCGCAGGCACATGGCGACTTTGTGCAGACCCGCGGTCTCTGTTCCGGAATACGTGATCACGATGGAGGAGACGCTTGAGCTGGCGCGCTCCCGCCACCCCGATCACCCCCAACTGCCGCTCGCGCTGCGGCTGATCGAGAACACCGGTGTACGCACCCGGCACATCGTGCAGCCCATCGAGGAGACCCTGAAGCACCCCGGCTTCGAGGAACGCAACAAGGTGTACACGGCCGAGGCGAAGGCCCGTGTGCCGGCCGTCGTACAGCGCGCGCTCGACGACGCGGAGGTCCTGGCCACCGACATCGACGTGATCATCTACGTCTCGTGCACAGGCTTCATGATGCCGTCGATGACGGCCTGGCTGATCAACGCCATGGGGTTCAGCAGCGACACCCGCCAGATACCCATCGCGCAGCTCGGCTGCGCCGCCGGGGGCGCCGCGATCAACCGGGCGCACGACTTCTGCACGGCCTACCCCGAGGCCAACGCGCTCATCGTGGCCTGCGAGTTCTGCTCGCTGTGCTACCAGCCCACCGACCTGGGCGTCGGCTCGCTGCTGTGCAACGGCCTGTTCGGCGACGGGATCGCCGCCGCGGTGGTCCGCGGACAGGGCGGCGAGGGCATCCTGCTGGAGCGCAACGGCTCGTACCTGATCCCCAAGACCGAGGACTGGATCATGTACGACGTACGGGCCACCGGCTTCCACTTCCTGCTGGACAAGCGGGTGCCGGCCACCATGGAACCGCTCGCCCCCGCCCTGCACAACCTGGCAGGGCTGCACGGCTGGGACGCCTCCGACCTGGACTTCTACATCATCCACGCCGGGGGTCCGCGGATCCTCGACGACCTCAGCAAGTTCCTCCAAGTGGCACCGGAGGCCTTCCGGTTCAGCCGGGCGACGCTCACCGAGTACGGGAACATCGCCAGCGCTGTCGTCCTCGACGCACTGCGCAGGCTGTTCGACGAGGGGGGCTCCCATCACAAGGCGCGCGGACTGCTCGCCGGCTTCGGGCCGGGGATCACCGCCGAGATGGCGCTGGGCCGCTGGCACCGCACGAGCGAAATGACGGCGTGACATGACCTCTGACCTGACCCTGGACCAAGAGACCGCGGCAGCGCCCCCGGTACGGCACTGGCCCGCCCTGGACCTGACCGGGGTCGACTTCGACCCCGTCCTGTCCGAGCTGATGCGCGAGGGACCCATCAACCGGATCCAGCTGCCCAACGGCGAGGGCTGGGCCTGGCTGGTCACGCGCTACGACGACGTACGGCTGGTGACGAACGACCCGCGGTTCAGCCGGGCGAAGGTGCTCGGCCGACAGGTCACCCGGCTGGCACCGCACTTCATCCCGGCGGCGGGCGCGATGAGCTTCGTCGACAAGCCCGACCACGCCCGGCTGCGCAGGGCGGTGAACGCGGCGTTCACCTCGCGCGGCGTCGAGCGCCTGCGGGAGAACGCCCGCCAGACCCTGGACACCATGGTCGACGACATGCTCCGGGACGGTCCCCCGGCCGATCTGATCGACCGGGTCCTGGCCCCCTTCCCCATGACCGTCATCTGCGAGCTGATGGGTGTCCCGGCCGAGGACCGGCAGACGCTGCACACCTGGACGCAGTCGATCCTCTCCTCCAGCCAGGGCGCGCAGGCCAGCGAGCGGGCCAAGCGGGACATGGAGGTGTACTTCGCCAAGCTCATCGCCGAGCGCCGCGGCGCGACCGGCGAGGACGTCACCTCGCTGCTCGGCGCGGCGGTCGGCCGGGGCGACATCACCGAGGAGGAGGCGGTGGCGCTCGCGGGCCCGATCCAGATCGGCGGCGAGGCCGTCACCAACAACACCGGCCAGATGCTGTACATCCTCATGACCAGGCCGGCGCTGTTCGACCGGCTGCGCGACGAGCCGTCGCTGCGCCCGCAGGCCCTCGACGAACTGCTGCGGTACATCCCGCACCGCAACGCCGTCGGGCTCTCCCGGATCGCCACGGAGGACGTCGTCCTGCACGGCGTACGGATCAAGAAGGACGACCCGATCTACGTGTCCTACCTGGCTGCCAACCGGGACCCGGACGTCTTCCCCGACCCCGACCGGATCGACTTCGACCGCGCCGCCAACCCGCATGTGGCGTTCGGGCACGGTCCGCACTACTGCGTGGGCGGCATGCTCGCCCGCCTGGAGTCGGAACTGATGGTGAACACGCTCCTCGACCGGATTCCGACGCTGCGGCTGTCCGTCTCGGCGGACGAGGTGCCGTGGCGGCGCGGCGCGCTGATCCGCGGGCCCGAGGCTCTGCCCGTCACCTGGTGACCGCGCTCACGCCGCCCGAGGGTCTGCTGGTGCCACCGGGGCACGGCCGTACGGTACGGACGCCGGCCCAGCACGTGACCTTCAAGGTGACCGGTACGCACTCCCGGGCGGCGTCCAGTTTCGAGGTGGTCGTGCCGCCCGGCTTCGACGTCGGCGCGCACGTCCACACACGCAGCGAGGAACTGTTCTACGTCCTCGAAGGCGAGCTGGACGTGCTCGCCTTCGAGCCGTTGGTGCGGACGCGGGACAACTGGCAGCGGTGGCAGTCGAATTCCGGCAACCGGGTGGTGCGGGCGACGCCGGGGACGGTGATCGTCGTGCCGCCGGGCTGTCCGCACGCGTTCGCGAACCCGACGGACAGTCCGGCGAAGATGTTCTTCCAGGCGTCGCCGCCGCCGGATCACGAACGGTATTTCGATGAGCTTCTGCGGATCCTCGACGCGGGGGGTTCGCCGGACGCGGCGGCGATCGCCGAGCTGCGGTCGAAGTACGACATCGAGCAACTGACGCCGTTGCGCCACGGATAGCGTCCGCCGGCCGGCACAGTGCGGGCCGGTGGGGGTCGCCCGCGCAGTTCCCCGCGCCCCTAGATACCTA
>NZ_JBHXTO010000196.1:0-13486 GCF_042677425.1 Streptomyces sp. NPDC127119
GGTCGCCCTGGCCGCCGGCGTCACGACGGCCGCGGGACCGGCCGTCGCCGAGACCCGGACCGCCCCCGCGGCCGCTGCCGCCGCGGACTGCAGCGCGGCCTACAAGATCGAGCAGAAGCTCTCCACCGGCACCACCTGGACGATGTGCTGGCACTACGAGAGCGAGGCCGGGCTCGTCCTGGAGAACGTCTCGTACCAGCCCAAGGTCGAGGCCAAGCCGATACGGGTCCTCACCAGCGCCAAGCTCGCCCAGATCCACGTCCCCTACGACGACGGCTCGGTCGAGTACGACGACCTCACGGGCTTCGGCTTCGGACAGGGCCTGATGGAGATGGCCCCCGGCGAGTGCCCGGGCGGCACCATCAAGACCGTCAAGGTCCCGGACGCCTGGGACCCGGAGCACCCGAACGTCAAGGGCCTGTGCACCACGACCCGTTCGCGCGGCCACGCCTACCGCATGCAGGGCGACCAGGCGGGCAAGGTCTGGCAGCAGCAGGGCAAGGACCTGCTCGTCTACACGGTCAACCAGGTCGGCTGGTACGAGTACATGACCGAGTGGCGCTTCCAGGACGACGGCACGATCAACATGAACGTCGGCGCCACCGGCAGCCTCTCGCCCGGCGACTACGACGCCGGTGACGGCCGCGGCTGGCCGATAGGCAAGGGCGCCAAGTCGTACGCCACCAGCCACAGCCACAACGTCTTCTGGCGGCTCAACTTCGGCCTCGACGGCAGCTCCAAGAACAAGGTCGAGCAGTACGACTCCGTGGTCAGCCCGCCGGCCGCGGGCGGCGAGGCCCCGCGCAACAAGACCACCCGCACCAAGGTCACCAAGGAACTCGCGGGCGACGCCAAGAACATGCGCTGGTGGCGCGTGGTCAGCACGACCGGAAAGAACAAGGACGAACACGCCCGTTCGTACGAGTTCGTCCCGGGCGCCACCTCCAAGTACCCGGGCCGCAGCTTCACCAAGCACGACATCTACTTCACCGAGTACAAGAAGTGCGAACAGTTCGCGAGCAACAACATCCGCAACTGCGGTACCGGAGGCGGCAAGTCCGTCGACAAGTGGGTCAACGGACAGACCCTCACCCACCCCGTGGCCTGGGTGAACGTCGGCTTCCACCATGTCGCCCGGGACGAGGACCAGCAGCCCATGCCGGTCCACTGGCAGGGCTTCTCACTGGCCCCGCGGGACGTCACCGCTATGAATCCGCTCACTCCGCCGGAGCTGGCCGACCAGAACGGGCAAGTGGAACGCGGTAGTTGAGAAACGACCTGTCCATCCGGCTGCACCGCCGGCCGCTCCCGGAGTACCCTTCCTTGATCGTTGGCTGGGGGAGTGCTCGGGGGAGCGGAAGGCGGTGTGCGGGTGGGGTCCGGAGGGCTGGAGTTGCCCCCTGGTGACGGCGGTCACGAGGGGAGCTCCGCAGACGCCCCACCGGGAGCGGTGTCCCTCGCCCGGCCGATGGAGATCGGCGCGGAGCTGGACTGGGGCGCCGACGCCTGGGGCGAGGTGCGTACACGCGCCCAGCGGGCCGGTCGGGCCTACATCTGGCTGAACCTCGTCGAACAGCGGCTGCGCGCGGTCGTGGCCGCTGTTCTGCGCCCGATCTACGAACCCGTGCACGGCGAGGACGACTGGGTGGTCGCCGCCGCCGGTCCCGCGGGGCAGGAATGGGTCCAGCGCGCCGTCGCCGTACGCGAAGTCAGCCGCCGCAAGGGCTACTTGCTCGACCCCGCCGACGACAACGTCCTGAGCTTCCTCACGCTGCCGCAGCTGCGCGAGCTGATGGTGCAGCACTGGCCGTGCTTCGAGCCGTACTTCGACGAGCGCCGGGACGTCGAACTCGCCCTGGACGAACTGGAAGTCACCCGCAACGTCGTCTCGCGCAACCGGGCGCTGTCCGAGGCCGTCCTTGCCCAGGCCGAGCGGGCCTCCGCGAAACTCCTGGAGATCCTCGGCGCGGGCAGCGACGTGCCGTCCGCCCGCCGGCTGCCCGTCGACGCCGTCGAGAACCTGGTCGGCGACCGGTACGCGGACGTGGTCGCCGTGCACTCCGACCGGGTACGGCTGCTGCGGCAGTTCCCCGCCGAGGACTTCTTCGGCGGCTCCCGGCGCCTGGACGCGATCGGGATCGGCCTGAACCTCCTCGTGCAGAACTTCTCCGGGCGGCGGCTCGTGCGGCTGGCCGAGTCCGGCTGCCGGACCCGGCTGCTGTTCCTGAACCCCGCGTCCAGCGCGGTGAAGCGCCGCGAGCGCGAACTGGGCATAAAGCGCGGCGAGTTGAGTCGTTCCGTGGAGATGAACATTCTGCACATGCGCCGGGTGCGGGCCCGGCTGCGCGATCCCGGCGCCTTCGAGATCCAGGTCTACGACGAGACGCCCCGCTTCACGGCGTACCTCGTGGACGGGGACGGCTCGGACGGGGTCGCGGTCGTGCAGTCGTATCTGCGCCGCACCCGCGGGATGGAGGCGCCGGTACTCGTCCTGCGGGGCGGCGGTCGCGTACTGAAGCCGGACGAGGCGGGCGAAGAAGGGCTTTTCGGGACGTATCGCGAGGAGTTCGAGGTGGCCTGGGCGGATTCGCGTCCGGTGTCCTGACCGGCCCCGTTCCCCAGGTGACGCGGTGGCCGGTGCCGTGGCTGCCGGTGGTGCGGCGGCCGGTGAGTGGAACGCGGTCCTCGGATTGTCAGTGGCCCATGGCATCGTGGAGATCACTGGGGGAACGCACCACGAAGAAGGGGGCCGGCATGGCTTGGCACGGGGAGCTGCTGATCGGCTTCGACCTGGAGACGACCGGGACCGATCCGCGCGAGGCGCGCATCGTCACCGGAGCGGTGATAGAGGTCCGCGGCGGGGAGCCCGCCGGGCACCGGGAGTGGATCGCCGACCCGGGGGTCGAGATCCCCGCGGACGCGGTGGCGGTGCACGGGATCAGCAACGAGAGAGCGGCGGCCGAGGGCAGGCCCGCCGACCAGGTGGCCGACGCGATCGCCTCGGTGCTCGTCTCGTACTGGCAGGCGGGCGTCCCGGTCGTGGCGTACAACGCGGCCTTCGACCTGACCCTGCTCTCCGCCGAACTGCGCAGACACGGACTGCCGTCACTGCGCGAGCGGCTCGGCGGGATCGACCCGGGGCCGGTCATCGACCCCTACACGATCGACCGCTCGGTGGACCGCTACCGCAGGGGCAAGCGGAATCTCGAAGCGGTCTGCGCGGAGTACGGCGTCTCGCTCGTCTCCGCCCACGACGCCACGGCGGACGCCCTGGCCGCGGCCCGGCTGGCCGCCGCGATAGCCGACCGCCACCCGAAGGTGGCCGCGTTCGGCCCCGCCGAACTGCACCGCCGCCAGATCGAGTGGTACGCGGAGTGGGCGGCGGACTTCCAGAGCTTCCTGCGCCGCAAGGGGGACGCGGAGGCCGTGGTGGACGGCGTCTGGCCCGTCCGGAACCTGACGGACCTGCGGGTCTGACCCGGGGTCAGCCGGCGCCGGGGCCGGCGATGCGTTCGACGCGCGGTCCGGCGAGCCGGGCGTAGTCGGCGCCGGAGACGACCAGGGAGCGGTCCAGACGGGCCGCGTTGAAGTAGAGGCGCGGCTGGGCCACCACGTCCGGGTCGGCGACGACTTCGAGGTCCGCGTCGAAGCTGAACGGCAGGACGGTGCCGGGCACGGAGCGGGCGAGCCGTTCCGCGGTGGCCGCGTCGCTGAAACCGGCGTAGCGGGCCGAGTAGAGCGCCTTGACCGCGTCCAGGTCCACGCGGCGGTCGCCGGGGACGACGGCGAGGACGTTGCGGGTGGTCTTCCGGTCGACCTTCACCCGCAGGACGATGCACTTCGCAGCCGCGGACTCCGGGTTGCCGCGCAGGGCGCTGACCGCCTCGGTGCTGCCTTCCGGCTCGTGGTCGATGAGCTCGTAGTCGACGGAGGCGGTGTCGAGGAGGGCGATCAGACGGTCGTAGGTGTCGTGGTCGGTGTCGGGCATGGGGTGTCCTCTGCGGGGCCCTGGCCGGGGCCGGAGTCGGGGGCAAGGTCGGGGTCGGTTCTGATCTGCGGGTCCGCTGTGGCCGGCCGCGCCGTTCCCCGCGCCCCTGAAGGCGCGCTGCGCGCGGCCTTCAGCGCGGTCGGCGGCGTCGCCTTCGTCGCGCGGGCCCGGTGGGAGCGTTCTATCGCCTGGCCCCAGTACGTGCCGGCGACCAGGAGGGTCGCGCCCAGGCCCGTCAGGGGGGTGAAGTGGTCGCCGGCCAGGGCGATGCCCACCGCCGCAGCCCAGATCGGCTCGGTGCCCAGCAGGAGGCTGGCGCGGCTGGCCGAGGTGCGCTGGACGGCCCAGGTCTGCGCGAGGAAGGCGAACACGCTGCAGAACAGGGCGAGATAGAGCAGCTGGGCCCACCCCGCCGCGCCCACGTGCACGAGGGTGGGCAGGTCGCCGGACGCGGGGATCAGGAACAGCACGGTGCCGACGAGGGTCTGCACGGTGGTCAGCCGCAGCGGCCGGACGGCACGGCCCACGGCGAGCCGGCCGACGAGCGCGACATGCCCGGCGCGTATCACCGCGGCGGCGAGCATCAGCAGGTCGCCGAGGCGGGGCGCGTGGAAACCGTTGCCCGACATGAGGAGACCGACGGCTAGCAGACAGACGCCTGCGGCCGCGTAGAAGGCCGGAGGGAGACCGCCGCTGCGGCCGGTGCGGTCCAGGAGAGGGGTGATCACGATGGTCAGGCTGATGATGAGTCCCGCGTTGGCGGCACTGGTGTGCGCGACGCCGTACGTCTCCACGACCAGGACGGCCGCCTGGGTGATGCCCAGGGGCAGACCGAGCCGGATCTCGTCGCGGGTCCACGGGCCCGACTTCCGGTCGGCGGCGACCAGGCCGAGACAGGCGAGGGCGGACAGGGCGTACCGCGCGAACAGCACCACCAGGACGGGCAGTACGGCGGTCGCCGTCTGGGCGGCCAGATAGCTGGAGCCCCAGACGAGAGCGACAAGGAGGAGTACCGCATCGGTACGGCGGGCATCGGGCACGCGCTCACCCTGCCCTGCCACGACTCTGAAGCACAGAGCCAACTTCTTAAACGATCCTTTAGCATCACTACATCGGGGAGGGCGCCGGGCAGAGCAGAGGAGGGCTGCGGGCCATGGACGAGCGACAACTGAGGATTCTGCGTGAGCTGGGCGAACTGGGCAGTGTCACCGCCGTCGCCGAGGCGCTGCTGGTGACGCCCTCGGCGATCTCCCAGCAACTGCGGCTGCTGCAACGCGCGATTCCCGTACCGCTCACCGAGCGCCAGGGGCGGCGGCTCGCCCTCACCGATGCCGGACAGGCCCTGGCCGGCGCGGCGATCGAGGTGGAGACGGCACTGGAGCGTGCCCGGCACACCGTCGAGGAGTTCGTGGACCGGCCGGACGGGGAGGTGTCGGTGGCGGCCTTCCACAGCGGAGCCTCGGCGTTCTTCCCGCTGCTGCTGCGGGCGCTGGCCGCACCCGGCGGCCCTTGCCTCTCGCTCGCCGACGCGGACGTGACGCAGGACGACTTCCCGCCGCTGACCCGTGAGTACGACCTGGTGCTCGCCCACCGCCTCGAACACACCCCCGGCTGGCCGGGTACGGTCACCGCCACGACCCTGCTGCGCGAACCGCTCGACGTGGCCATGCCCGCGGATCATCCGCTGGCGGTCAAGCGGCGGCTCACCCCGCTCGACGTGGCCGACGAACCCTGGATCACCGCGCACGACGGCTTCCCGGTGGTGGCCACGATCGACGCGATCGCGACGGCCGCGGGGCGTCGGCTGCGGCTGGTCCACCGCATCAACGAGTTCGCGGTGGTCGCCGAGGCGGTCGCCGCGGGCGGGGGTCTCGCTCTGATGCCCCGCTGGACGATGCGCCCGCACCCGGCCCTGGTCCTCAAACCCCTCACCGGCGTCCGGGCCCGCCGCCAGATCGACGCCCTGCACCGCCCCGAACGCACGGCCCGCAAGGCGGTACGCACGGTTCTCACCGAGCTGCACAGAGCGGCCGAAACGATCCGCACCCAGGCCTGAGAGCTCCGCCCCCTCCAGACGAAAAGACTGCGCAGTTCCCCGCGCCCCCAAAGGGCCAAAAGCAGGGGCGCAGCCCCGCTTTTGAGGGGCGCGGGGAACGGCGCGACCGGCCACGACGGCCCCGCAGTCAACGCACTGCCTTTCAGGGGCGCGGGGCGCCTAGAACGGGTGCCAGCGGACCGTTTCGTCGCCGTTGCGCAGGGACTCGACCCGCCGCTCGAACTCCGACAGCGCCCGGGGATTACTCGGCGCATGCTGCGCAACCCACGCACAGCTCGCGGTCTCCCGAGCCCCCCGCAACACCCCGCACCCCTCCCACTCCCGCACATCCCACCCGTACACCCCGGTGAAGGACTCGTACGCCTCGGCGGACAGTCCGTACCGGTCGCGGGACAGCGCCAGTACGACCAGGTCGTGCTCCCGCAGGTCCGAGGAGAACGTCTCCAGGTCGACCAGCACGGGCCCGTCGGCCCCGACATGCACATTGCGCGGCAGCGCGTCCCCGTGGATCGGCCCCGCCACCAGCGTGGGCGTGAGCGCCGCGGAGGCCGTGGCGAACCCGTCCCGCCGCTCCCGCAGGAACGCCGCGTCCGCCGGATCGATCACGTCCCCCGCGAGCCGCAGCCACCGCTCCACCCCGCCCAGCAGCTCACGGCGCGGCAGCGCGAACGTGGGGGAGGGCAGCGCGTGCACCACCCGCAGCAGTGCGGCCAGATCGCGTGGTTCGGCGGGGCGGACGGGGTCGGACAGCCGGTGCCACAGCGTCACGGGGTGACCGTCGACGAACCGCGCCTCGGGCTCGGCGGGCCGCACCGCCGGAACGCCCGCCTCGGCGAGCCAGAGCGCGACGGCCAGCTCCCGCCGTGCCCGGTCGAGGAGTTCGGTGTCGCGGCCCACCTTGACCACCAGGTCACCGAGGGCGAAGACGGCGTTCTCGCCCAGCGCGAGGAGCACCGCGTCCCGGCCGTCCCGCCCGGCCGGGCCGATGCGCGCCTCGGCGAGTACGTCCCGCGCCTGTGCCTCGTCCATCACTCGCCTTCCGTGAAGCCACCGGCCAAGCCCTCGGCCAAGCTCTGGGCTCCCACTGTTCCCGCTGTTCCCGCACACGTCGTCGTACGCCCTCGTACGCCCTCGTACGCCATTCTGCCCCGGGCCGTGGACACGACAGCACGGCGTACGCCACCGGGCGCCGCATCCGCACTGGTGGGGGCCGCCCGCCGGGCGCGCGTGCTGTCTTGACGCGGTGTCGCCGGATCACGACGATGACGGGGGCCACCGGGACGGCCACATCGACACGAACCGCTCAGAGGAGCCGATTCCGTGACATTGGCGACCGCAAGGAAGCGGTCAGCGAAGCCCTCGCCGCGGGCCGGCGGGGACGGCCGCCCCGTCGACCACGGCGCCTGGTTCCTGGTGCTGCCCGCGCTGATCCCGATCCTGGTGCTCAGCGTCGGCCCGCTCCTGTACGGCATCGCCCTGGCGTTCACCGACGCGCAGTCGGGCCGGACCGAGCCCACGCGGTGGATCGGCACCCTCAACTTCCAGGATCTGCTGCACGACACCCTGTTCTGGGAGTCGTTCCGGATCGGCCTGGTGTGGGCGGTCGGTGTGACCGTCCCGCAGTTCGTCCTCGCGCTGGGGCTCGCCCTGCTGCTCAACGAGGAGCTGCGGCTGCGCTGGCTGGCGCGGGCGCTGGCGATCATCCCGTGGGCGATGCCCGAGGTCGTGGTCGGCATCATGTGGCGGCTCGTCTACAACCCGGACGCGGGCATCCTCAACGAGACGATCCGCGATCTGGGCCTGGGTGACGGACGGGACTGGCTGTCGAACCTCGCGACCGCGCTGCCCGCGGTGATCGTCGTCGGGATCTGGGCGGGCATGCCCCAGACGACGGTCGCCCTGCTCGCCGGACTGCAGAACACCCCGCGCGAACTCCACGAGGCGGCGGCCATGGACGGCGCGGGCGCCTGGCGGCGGTTCCGCACGGTCACCTGGCCCGCGCTGAAGCCGGTCGCGCTCGCCATCACGGCGCTCAACTTCATCTGGAACTTCAACTCGTTCGCCCTGGTCTACGTGCTGACCCAGGGCGGCCCCGGCGGCCGTACCCGGCTGCCGATGCTGTTCGCCTACGAAGAGGCCTTCCGCTACGGCCAGTTCGGCTACGCGGCGGCGATGGGATGCGTGATGGTCGCGGTGATCTCGGTGATCCTCGCCGTCCACCTGGTCGGCCGGCTGCGGGGAGGCGAGGACGCGTGAGGACGAGCAGAAGGGCCCGCGCGGGCCAGTACGCGGCACTCCTCGCGTATCTGGTCTTCCTCGCCTTCCCGTTCCTGTGGCTGATCTCCACGGCCTTCAAGCCGGCGCGCGAACTGGCCAGCCTGCACCCGACCTGGCTGCCGCAGGATCCGACCCTCGACAACTTCCGGCAGGCCTTCGACGAACAGCCGCTGCTGCGGGCCGCGTTGAACTCCCTGGTCGCGGCGCTCGGCGCGGCCGTGATCGCCGTACTGATCGCCACCCCGATGGCGTACGTCATGGCCCGGCACCGCACCCGGCTCGCGAAGGCGGCCACCGGCTGGGTGGTCGTCAGCCAGGCGTTCCCGTTCGTCCTGGTGATCATCCCGCTGTTCCTCGTCCTGAAGAACCTGCACCTGATCAACTCCGTGGCCGGGCTGGTCATGGTCTACGTGGTGTGGGCGCTGCCGTTCGCGCTCTGGATGCTCGTGGGGTACGTACGGGCGGTGCCGGCCGAGATGGAGGAGGCCGCCGCGGTGGACGGCGCGGGCAAGGTGCGGACGCTGGTCTCGATCACCGCGCCGCTCCTCGCGCCGGGCATCGTGGCCACGGCCCTGTTCGCGTTCATCACCGCCTGGAACGAGTTCTTCTTCGCTCTGGTGCTGCTCAAGACCCCGGAGAAACAGACCTTGCCCGTCGTCCTCACCCACTTCCTCGGCGCGGAGGGCGTGGCGGACCTCGGCCCGCTCGCCGCCGCCGCGTTCCTGGCGACCATCCCGTCGCTGGTCGTCTTCGCGCTCATCCAGAAACGGATCACGGGCGGCATGCTCGCCGGGGCGGTGAAGAGCTGATGCGCACGCGGATGCGGTTGCGGAGGGGCAGGGGGTGGCTGGCCGGGCTGGTCGCCGGTTTGGTGCTCGTCGCGGGCTCCGGCTGCTCCGAGGACGGGGGCGGCTCCGAGGACGGGCGGATCACGCTCCGCTTCCAGTCGCTGGCCTGGCAGAAGGAGTCCGTCGACGCCAACAAGGAACTGGTGCGGGAGTGGAACGCCGCGCATCCGGACGTCGAGGTCGAGTACGTACAGGGCTCCTGGGACAGCGTCCACGACCAGTTGCTCACGTCCTTCGAGGGCGGTGAGGCGCCGGACATCATCCACGACGCCTCGGACGACCTCGCGGACTTCGCGTACGGCGGGTATCTCGCGGATCTGCGCGGGCTGCTGTCCGAGCGGCTCACGTCCGACATCCCGGGGCGGAGCTGGGAGACGACGACGTTCGGGGACGGGATCTACGGTGTGCCGTTCCTCCAGGAACCCCGGGTCCTGATCGCCAACGCCACGTGGCTCAAGAAGTCGGGGGTACGGATTCCCACCCCCGAAAAGCCGTGGAGCTGGGACGAGTTCAGGACGATCACCGACCGGCTGAGCACCGGGGACGGGAAGTACGGGGTGGCCTGGCCGCTCAAGGAGCCCGTCTCGGCGACGCTCAACCTGTCGTTGTCGACCGGGGGACAGTTGTTCCACCGCGGGGCCGACGGCAAGGTGCGGATCCGGTTCGAGGAGGGTGACGAGGTCGTGCCGCGGACCATCCACGACCAGGTCAACGTCGATGACAGCGCGTCGGGTTCGACGCTCGGCAGCGGCGGGTCCGACACGCTGCCCGGGTTCTTCGGCGGCAAGTACGCGATGGTTCCGCTCGGGTTCTCCTATCGGCAGCAGATCGTGCAGCAGGCGCCGAAGGGGTTCGACTGGCAGGTGCTGCCCGCGCCCGCGGGAGCCGACGGGCTCACCCAGGGGGTCAGTCCGCAGACGCTGTCCGTCGCCGAGGACAGCCCGCACAAGAAGGAGGCCGCGGCCTTCATCGACTTCCTGCTCCGCCCGCGGAACATGGTGCGGCTCGCGCTGGGGGACTGGATGCTGCCGACCGGGACGCAGGCGTTGCGGGATCCGGCGCTGCGGGGGGAGAAGGACGGGTGGGCCGTGGGGGCCGCGGTCGCGGGGGAGCTGCGGTCGGCTCCCGCGCAGTCCGTGCGGGGGTATCCGGAGTGGAAGGACAAGGTGGCCACGCCCGCCTATCAGTCGTACTACAGCGGGGCCATCGGGATGGGGGAGTTGCGGCGGCGGCTGGTGGGGGACGGGAACCGGGTGCTGGCGCGGTACCAGCGGTGACGGGCCGTCGGGCCGGGGGCGGGGTGGGTTCGGTGGGTTGTCGGGTGCGGGTCCGTCGTGGCTTGTCGCGCAGTTCCCCGCGCCCCTGAGAAGAGGGTGGTGCGGCGGGTTCGTCGGGTGCGGGTCCGGTGGGGGCTTGTCGCGCAGTTTCCCACGCCCCCCAAAAAAGCGGACGTCCTGGCGCGCGCACCCCGCGAAGAGGCCGTGGGGTTAATTGGATTGCACGAGACGTCTCGTCTTGTTTAGGGTCGGGGTATGACCATCCCCCGTACCGCCCCCGCCCACATCGCCATGTTCTCCGTCGCCGCCCACGGGCATGTGAACCCGAGTCTTGAGGTGATCCGGGAGCTTGTCGCCCGGGGGCACCGGGTCACGTACGCGATTCCGCCGGTCTTCGCCGAGAAGGTCGCGGAGGCCGGCGCCGAGCCGAAGCCGTGGACCTCGACCCTGCCGTCCCCCGACGACGACCCCAGCGCCTGGGGGAGCACACTCCTGGACAACGTGGAACCCTTCCTCGCGGACGCGATCCAGGCGCTCCCGCAGCTCATCGAGGCCTACGAGGGCGACGAGCCGGACCTCGTGATCCACGACATCACCTCGTACCCGGCGCGCGTCCTCGCCCACCGCTGGGGCGTCCCCGCCGTCTCGCTCTCACCGAACCTCGTCGCCTGGGAGGGGTACGAGGAGGAGGTCGCCGAGCCCATGTGGGCGGAGCCGAAGAAGACCGAGCGGGGGCAGGCGTACTACGCCCGCTTCCAGGCCTGGCTGGACGAGAACGGCGTCGGCCTGGACCCCGACTCCTTCGCCGGCCGGCCCGCCCGTTCCCTGGTCCTCATCCCGAAGGCGCTCCAGCCGAACGCCGACCGGGTCGACGAGTCCGTGTACACCTTCGTCGGCGCCTGTCAGGGCGACCGCGCCGCCCAGGGCGAGTGGCGGCGGCCCGACGGCGCCGAGCGCGTCGCCCTCGTGTCCCTGGGGTCCGCCTTCACCAAGCAGCCCGCCTTCTACCGCGAGTGCGCGAAGGCGTTCGGCGCACTGCCGGGCTGGCACCTGGTGCTCCAGATCGGCAAGCACGTCGACCCGGCCGAACTCGGCGGGATCCCGGCGAACGTGGAAGTGCGCGACTGGGTCCCGCAGCTCGCGATCCTCAAGCAGGCCGACGTCTTCGTCACGCACGCCGGGGCGGGCGGCAGCCAGGAGGGGATGGCGACCGCCACGCCGATGGTCTGCGTCCCGCAGGCCGTCGACCAGTTCGGCAACGCGGACATGCTCCAGGCGCTCGGAGTCGCCCGCCGGCTGCCCATGGAAGAGGTCACCGCGGACACTCTGCGCGAAGCCGTACTGGCGATCGCCGACGATCCGGAAGTGGCACGGAAACTCAAGGCGATCCAGGCCGAGATGGCGGCCGAGGGAGGAACTTCACGCGCCGCGGATTTGATCGAAGCGGAAATTCCCCAAGGGCAGCACAAGGCCTGACAGGACGCAGAACGCCTGCTCAGGTGACCCTCAGCGAACCCGGAATTCCCCCGGGTCACGGTTCCATGGAATTGGTGAAGCCATGGCGCACTTTGGATAACGGGAAGGTCACTAGATAACGCTCGGGTAACGCAGGGTCCGTCCTGTCGGGTCATGGATCGGGTTGCTGAGTTCGACCCCTGACCCCCACAGAAGGTTGCACGGGCATCTTCTTGTTCTTTTCCCGAACAGGTTCTTAGCGTGAGGTGAACTCGATACGAACTTTGGGAAGTTGACCTATGCGCCGTGACATACCGCCCCTCGCAGAGGTGCGCCGCATCACCGAGAAGAAGCGGGACGCCTGGTGGACCGTGCTGCTCGTCGACCCGGTCGCCACCCCGCTGGTGCGGTTGACCGCGAAGTACACGCGGATCACACCGAACCAGATCACCTGGGGCGCGTTCCTGCTCGGCCTGGTCTCGGCGGCGTTCTTCGCGTTCGGTGACTGGCGGTGGCTGATCGCCGGTGCGTTCGTCTACCACCTGAGCTTCATCCTCGACTGCATGGACGGGAAGGTGGCCCGCCTCACCGGGCAGGGCTCGGTCTTCGGCGCCTGGCTGGACTTCGTCTTCGACCGCATCCGGGTCGCGGTGTGCGGCGTCGCGCTGATGGCCGGGCAGTACGACCGCACCGGCGAGACGATCTACATCTGGCTGGCCGCCGCGGTCGTCTTCCTCGACACGCTGCGCTACATCAACGGCCTGGAGATCTTCAAGATCCGCCACACCATGCGCAAGCAGATCAAGGCACGGGTGCGGGCGGCCCGGCGCGCGGAGAACTCCGCGGAGCTGGCCTTCATGGAGGACCTGCTGCGCAACAACCCCGAGGCGGACATCGAGCAGGACATCCGGCAGGCGGCCACGGCGACGGTGACGCCGGTGGGCGCCGCGGAGGCCGCGGATATCGCGGAGAGCCCCGAGGTCGCCGCCTTCGCGGAGCGCGAGCACGCGGCGACGACCGTGCCGACGACCGCGACCGCGCCGATGACCGCGACCCCGGCAACGGCAGTGACTGCGACTGCGACTGCGACGGAGGCTGCCGAGGGCGAGGCCGGAGCCGAGGCCGAGGGCGAGGCGCAGACCAAGGCGCCGGCGCGCGTGATCGACCTGCACCAGGAGTTCAGGCACCGCTTCCCGGTCTATCTCCGCGCCCGCTCCTTCTTCCTGCGCCACCGCATCCGTACGCACCTGGTGAGCGGTATCGAGTTCCAGATGGGCGTGTTCATCCTGGGCCCGCTGTTCGACTCGGTCATCAAGGCGACCATCGTCTCCGGGGCCCTGCTCCTCGTCTTCGAGCTCGCCATCATCTACAAGCTGCTGCTCTCCACCCGGGACTTCACCCGCACGATCGACTCCTTCGAGCGCGAAGAGGTCCCCGCCGCGGCCTGACCGGCAGACCGCGCGAACGGCAGACCGCGACATGGCGTACCGCGGCAAGGCGTACCGCGACACGGCGTACCGCGAACGGCAGCGGGGCCGGGGGCCAAGCCCCCGCCCCCCGGCCGGGGAGCGGTGGCGCGCCGGAC
>NZ_JBHXTO010000197.1:0-13010 GCF_042677425.1 Streptomyces sp. NPDC127119
CCCCTAGGTACCTAGGGGCGCGGGGAACTGCGCAGCGGGGGGGCGGAGCCCCCAGGGGGTGACCGGTGCTCGGGGCGTCCCGGTATGCGGACAGTGGGGGTGCGGTGGGGTGGGCGTGTGGCATGATGCTGGCAGGTCATGAGTGACAGTCAACAGGCCCCGGCCGACTGTCCGGCAACCCTCCGTCCGTGGCGGGGTGCCCCGGGTGAAGACCAGGTCGTAGGCAGTGAGGTCTACGGCAAGCGCGGACCCCTCGCCGCCCGTCAGGGCGGATGCACCAGGGGTCCTGGTCGTTCGAGGGAGCCTTTCATGAGCAAGCGAATGCGATAGGGCGCCGAGCCCCACTTCCGCGTACCCCTTTCACCTTTCCCGTGCTGAGCCCCGTCCGCTCGCACGGTGATTTCGCCTGCCTCTCACAGGAGCTCGCCATGTCTGTCTCCACCGCTGCCGCCGGCCGGACCGCCCACTGTGACACCGACACCGCGGGGTCCCTGCCCGTGCTGGGCCGGGACGTCACCGTTCCGCTCGTGACCGGTGGCGAGGTCACCTACGCCGCCCTCGACTACGCCGCCAGCGCCCCCGCCCTCCAGCGGGTCTGGGACGACGTGGCCGCGTACGCCCCGTACTACGGCAGCGTGCACCGCGGGGCCGGCTATCTGTCGCAGCTCTCCACGGACCTCTTCGAGAACGCCCGCAGGACCGTGGGCGAGTTCCTCGACTGCCGTGAGGACGACGAGGTCGTCTTCACCCGGTCCACCACCGACTCGCTCAACCTCCTCGCCGCCGCCCTGCCCGCCGACTGCCAGGTCTTCGTCTTCGAGACCGAGCACCACGCCTCGCTGCTGCCGTGGCAGGACGCCCGCGTCACCTACCTCAACGCCCCGCGCACCCCGGGCGAGGCCGTCGCGACGCTGGAGAAGGCACTGGCCGAGCGCGACCCGTACGGTCCGGCGCTCGTGTGCGTCACGGGCGCCTCGAACGTCACCGGCGAACTGTGGCCCGTACGGGAACTGGCCGCCGCCGCCCACGCCCACGGCGCCCGGATCGTGCTCGACGCGGCCCAGCTCGCGCCCCACCACCCCGTCTCCGTAAAGGAGTTGGACGTGGACTGGGTCGCCTTCTCCGGGCACAAGCTGTACGCGCCGTTCGGTTCGGGTGTGCTCGCGGGACGCTTCGACTGGCTGCGTGAGGCCGACCCGTACCTGGCCGGCGGGGGTGCCTCGAAGAAGGTGTCACGGCGTACGGACGGCGGCGTGGACGTCGAGTGGCACGAGAGCGCCGCACGGCACGAGGCCGGGTCGCCCAACGTCATCGGCGCCTACTCCATCGCCTCCGCCTGCAAGGCCCTCACCGAGGCGGGCTTCGACACGCTCGTCGCCCGGGAGCAGCAGCTCGTCGGCCGGGTCCGGCAGGGCCTCGCCGAGGTGCCCGAGGTCCGGGTGCTCTCGCTCTTCGGTGACGACGCGCCGCGCGTCGGCGTCATCTCGTTCGTCGTGGAGGGCTGGAACAGCTCGCACTTCGCCGCCGCGCTCTCCGCCGAGTACGGCATCGGCGTCCGCGACGGCCTCTTCTGCGCCCATCCGCTGGTCCGTACGCTCCTCGGCAGCGACCCGCAGTCCCAGGGCGAGTGCGGTGCCCCCGAGGCCGCCCCGGGCGAGAAGTCCCTGAACGCCATCCGCGTCAGCTTCGGCGTCGGAACCCCCGACGAGCACGTGGAGCGTTTCGTGGGAGCGGTCGAGGAGCTCGTGGCGAACGGCGCGAGCTGGACCTACCGCACGGAGAACGGCCGCTGCGTGCCGGCTGCCTGACGGGCCGCGCCCCTGAAGGATTGCGCCGTTCCCCGCGCCCCTGGGGTGCCTCGGGTCGTACGTGTCGTGCGGGTGCGTGGGGGTTGCTCGCGCAGTTCCCCGCGCCCCTGACCGGGGCTAGTTGTCGCCGCCGATGGCGAACGCGGCCTCCAGGTCGTGCTGCGAGTACGTCCGGAACGCCACGTGCGTGTCCGTGCCCTCGACGCCCGGGATCTTGCTGATCATGCCGGGGATGACGTCCGCCAGATCGTCATGGGCCTTCACCCGGACCATGGCGATCAAGTCGTACGTCCCGGTCACGGAGAACACCTCGCTGACGCTGTCCAGCGCCGCGATCGATTCGGCGATCTCGGGAATCCGGTCCACGCTGGTCTTGATGAGCACGATCGCGGTGATCACGGCTGGTTTTCTCCCTCGGTGGCCGTCGCTGGGGATTTCACTCTAGCCGGACGCCCGTACCGCACCCACGCGTAGAGGAACCCGGCGGAGAAGCCCAGCAGGTGCGCCAGATAGGCGACCCCCGGGCCCTGTGACGCGCGCCCCGCGGCCAGCCACTGCAGGGACACCCAGAACGGCAGCACCACCCACGCGGGGAACCGCAGCGGGAGGAAGAAGAGGAACGGGAAGAGACTGGTCACCCGGGCTTTGGGGAACAGGTACAGAAACGCGCCGAGGACCGCGGAGATCGCCCCCGACGCGCCGACGAGGGTCTGCGCCGAGTCGGCGTGGACGCCCGCGTAGCCCAGCAGGGCGAGATAGCCGCAGCCCAGGTAGAAGAGGGCGAACTCGAAGTGGCCCATCCTCTCCTCGGCCATCGCCCCGAAGACGTAGAGGAAGAGCATGTTCCCCAGCAGATGCAGCCAGCTGCCGTGCACGAACAGTGCGGTGGCCGGGGTGCCGAGGGCCCGCAGCGTTCCCTGGAACAGTTCCACGGGCACCACGCCCCATTGTTCGAAATAGGCCCGCTGCGCGGAAAGAAGCTCGTCACCGGTGCCGTACGAGGGACTGAGCCCCGAGGCCGGACCGATCACGAAGATCGCGCAGCACAGCGCGATCAGTCCGTAGGTCACCGGAGCGGGGTTGCTCCGCATCGCCCTGACCGTTCTGACCGTCCTGTTGCCGGGTGCACCCCAGTTGCCGAGCATGAACAGAGCATGACGTAACGGGACCGAACCGCACAGAGCGCCTCGCCGCTCCCGGTGGACGGGCGTCGAGTACCCGCCAGGCCGTAGGGTTACGAGCCACACGCACCGGGGAATCCGGTGCGGCACGAGGACTCAAGGAAAGAGAGCGACTGCCACGATGACGGTTCCCCTCCCGACGGCCGAGACCCGGTGGCGCTGCACGCTCTGCGGCAACCTCACGCGATTCGACGTGACCCGTTCGTCGAAGGTCGTCGAGTACGTGCATCTGGACCTGGCCGGGGAACCCAAGGTCGAGGAACGGAACGTGGTCAGTGAGACCATCGACTCCGTGCGCTGCCGGTGGTGCAACGCGGTGGATCAGGTGGAACTGGTGGACAGGCCGGGCGCCCGCTCCTGACAGGAGCGGGCCCCGCACGGACGATGGGGTGAAGGATGGTGGAGACCACAGGCGGTGAGCCGGACGACGGCGACGCCGAGGTGCTCGACCGTCCGCTGCCCGACGGGGTGCGCCGCAGGGTCGTACAGATCGTGTCGGACGGGTTCGGCGGGCTGACCGTGGCCGAACTGCCCACCCAGCTGCGGCAGTACGCCCGGTTCGCCCCCAACCGCCGTGCCAAGTTCGCGGGGACCGCGATGGCGGCGGCCATGGAGACCGATCCGCTGTTCAGACAGCGCATCGCCGAGAAACTCAGAGGCGCGCAGCCCGAGCTGGCCGGCGCTCTCGACTCCGGCTCGCCGCCCCCGGCCGCGGACCCGCTCGACGTGGCCGCCGCGGCCTATGTGCTGCGTCCCACGGGCTGGGTCAAGCTGGTGACCGCCGCCGGCGAGGAGGCACTGCGGGCGGACGCCGAACGCGCCGACGACGAGAGCCGCGCCGAACTGGAGCGGCTGCGCGAGGAACTCGCCGAGGCCCGCGGGCAGACCCGGGCGGAGACGGAGCGGCTGCGCACCGAACTCGACGCGGCGAAGAAGGAAGCGGAATCGCTTCACCGCAAGCTGCGCGGGGCCTTCAGCGACGTCAAACGGGGCGAGGCGGCCCTGCGCAAGCTGCGCGGCGAGATGGAGGCCGTGCGGGGCGAGGGGCAGGCCCAGGTGTCCGCCGCCGAGAGCGAGAGCCGGCGGCTGAAACAGCGGCTCGGTGAGGTCGAGGGCTCCCTGGAGGCCACCCGCCGTGCGGCGCGCGAGGGGCGCAGCGTCGAGGACATGCGCGTACGGCTGCTCCTGGACACCGTGCTCGAAGCCACCCAGGGGCTGCGGCGCGAACTCGCCCTGCCACCGGTGTCGGTGCGGCCCGCGGAGACCGTGGACGCGGTCGAACCGGGCCGGATGACCCCGAAGGACATCGCGGCCCGTGCGCTGTCCGACAGCGATCCCGCCGTCCTCGACCAGCTGCTCGCGCTGCCGCAGGCCCATCTGGTCGTCGACGGGTACAACGTCACCAAGACCGGCTATCCACAGATGCCGCTGGAGAAGCAGCGGCTGCGGCTGCTCGGTCAGCTCTCGCAGCTCGCCGCGCAGACCGGCGCCGAGGTCACCTGTGTCTTCGACGGGGCCGAGCTGGCCGCCCCGGTGCTGCTCGCTCCGCCGCGCGGGGTGCGGGTGCTCTTCTCCAAGCCGGGTGTCACCGCGGACGAGCTGATCCGCCAGCTGGTGCGCGCCGAACCGCCGGGACGGCCCGTCATCGTCGTCTCCACGGACCGTGAGGTGGCCGACGGAGTGGCGAGCGCGGGTGCCCGTCCGGTGGCCTCCGTAGTGCTCCTCAAGCGTCTTTCGCGGGGTTGAGACACGCCCCGGGTGGGCACCCTCGCGGCTTCGGTGGGCCACGGTCGCCGTTCTGTCCCGTACGCCCCATAGGTCTCTGACGTACCAAGAGCAACGCATGGTCGTCTTGCCCGACTTGGCGAAACCTTCACGCAACGTAGTGTCAAGAGAGCGTTACTGCACGTGAGTTGATTGTAAAGAATGCGATCGGTGACCGAGATTTTTCCGGGGAGGATTTGAACTGATCACAGGTGGTCACTAGGGTCAGGCGTCGAACCTCCACTCGGGTGATCACTCATTGGGAGTGACGGTGGAGGGGCACCGCCAACCGGCGTCTTCGGTGGGCGGCTGAGGTAATGAAGGAGCTCGCCTCCGTGGCGTCCCACCGTCGACCGAAGCAGCCGAGCCGCACCCGTGTGACCGTGCTCACCACTGCTGCCGCCGCTGCCGTTGCCCTCAGCTCGCAGGCGGCCAACGCCGCGCCCAGCGAGAAGCCCAGCAAGGACGAGGTCAAGAGCAAGGTCGACAAGCTCTACGAAGAGTCGGCGCTGGCCACGGACAGGGCCAACGGCGCCGAGGAGAAGCAGGAGAAGCTGGAGAAGGAGATCGACACTCTCCAGGACCAGGTCGCCCGCGGCCAGGACGATCTCAACTCCATGCGTGACGGCCTCGGTCTGATGGCCAGCTCCCAGTACCGCACGGGCGCCGTCGACCCCTCCGTGCAGCTGTTCCTCTCCTCGGACCCGGACGACTACCTCGACAAGGCGTCCGCCATCGACCAGTTGAGCGCTCAGCAGGTCGAGGCACTGAAGAAGGTCCAGGACAAGCAGCGGGTCCTCGCCCAGCAGCGGCAGGAAGCGGCCGGCAAGCTCAAGGAGCTCTCCGACACCCGCAAGACCCTGGGCAAGAAGAAGAAGGAGGTCCAGGAGAAGCTCGCCAAGGCGCGCCAGCTCCTGAACACCCTGACGGCCGCGGAGCAGGCGGCCATCAAGACCGCCGACACGCGCGCCAGCCGTGACGCCGGGGACCGTGTCGAGCTCGGCAACGAGGTGCCCGCCTCCGAGCGCGGTGCCGCCGCCCTCGCCGCCGCGAAGACCCAGATGGGCAAGCCGTACGTGTCCGGTGGCAGCGGCCCCAACTCGTACGACTGCTCCGGTCTGACGCAGTGGGCGTACAACCAGGCCGGCCAGTCCATAACCCGGACCACCTACACGCAGCAGAACGACGGCGTGAAGATCGGCCGCGGCGAGCTCAAGCCCGGCGACCTCGTCTTCTTCAACAGCCTCGCGCACGTCGGCCTGTACGCCGGCAACGGCGTGGTCCTGCACGCGCCGAAGCCCGGCGCCGTCGTCCGGCTCGAGTCGATGAGCACCATCGGCTCCTTCCAGTTCGGTGTCCGCGTCTGATCCCAGCGCCTCGGGATCTTCCCGCAGGCCGGTCGCCGCGCCGCCCGAACGGGCGAATTCCGGTGACACCCGCTGACTCCACGCCCCGCCCATGACCTGCGTCTGAGGCGGGGCGTCGCGTTGTGTACACGTATGGGTCTTTGGCCACCGCGTAGTCGCACGACTACTGTCTGCGGCGTTTCCCCCAACTCAGGGGGTCCGTCAGCGGAAGGGAGTGCGGCTTCCTGTGGGGTCCCATCGCCGCCTTGCACCGTCCGGCTTCGACCGGGGCGCCCGAGGCGCCACCCTGTGCGTACTGACCGTCGCGGCCGCGGCCCTCGGCGTCCTGCCGGCCGGCGCCGCACCGAAGGACGACAACCGCGCGGACGTGGACCGCCTGTACGAGGAGGCGGAGCACGCCACCGAGTCGTACAACAAGGCCGACGAGCGCGCCGATCTCCTGCACGACGAGGTGGACAGGGCGCAGGACCGGATCGCCAGGCAGCAGGACCGCATCAACACCATGCGGGACGCGCTCGGTTCGCTCGCCGGGGCCCAGTACCGCTCCGGCGGCCTCGACCCCTCGCTGGCGCTGATGTTCGCCGACGACCCCGACGAGTATCTGGACAAGGCCGCCGCGCTCGACCGGATCACCGCCCGCCAGGCCGGGGAACTCAAGGAACTGCAGACAGCCATGCGTGACCTCGCCCAGGAACGTGCGGAGACGACGAGCAAGCTCGACGAACTCGACAGGAGCCGCGAGGCCGTCGCCCGGCACAAACGCACCGTCGAGCGGAAGCTGTCCAAGGCGCGGCAGCTGCTCAACTCGATGCCGGACGCCGACCGCGCCGCCTACGACCGGACCTCCCGCTCCGGCCGGGCCCCCGACCTCACCGGTGCCGTCCCGTCCTCGGGCCGCGCCGCCACCGCCGTCGCCGCGGCCCGCTCCGCGGTCGGCCGCCCGTACATCTGGGGCGCCAACGGGCCCTCCGGCTTCGACTGTTCGGGCCTCACCCAGTGGTCGTACGCGCAGGCCGGTGTCGGTCTGCCGCGCACCTCGCAGGCCCAGGCGCACGCCGGGCGGCAGGTGCCGCTCTCGCAGGCGCAGCCCGGTGACATCGTCACCTATCGGGACGACGCCAGCCATGTCGGCATGTACGTGGGCAACGGCCAGGTGGTCCACGCGCCCTACCCGGGCGCCGCGGTGCGCTACGACCCGGTAGGCATGATGCCCGTCTCGGCCGTGACGCGCCCCTGACCCGTCGCACCCCGCGCCGTACGATCAGGATCGTGGCTGGTCGTGGACGTGCGCCGAAGAAGGTCGTGGGGCTGTTGCTGGCGGGCCTGACGGGTCTGGCGGGGCTGACGGGTCTGGTCGGCTGCGGCGGCTCCGTCGGGACCGACGCCGCGTCCGCCGAGGTCCGCCAGGTGCTGGACCGGCGGGCGGCGGCGGTGCGCGACGGCAGCGAGAAGGCCTTCGTGGCGACGGCACCGCCCGGCTCCGTGGCCGCCGGTGAACGGGCCGGGGCGCGCACGGAGTTCAGGAACCTGCGGGCGGTCCCGCTGACCGACTGGTCGTACCGCGTGACCGGCCTCCACCGCTCGGGCGACCGCGCCACGGCCGACGCGGAGCTGCGCTACCGCATCGACGGCTACGACCGGGCGCCCGTCGTCACCCCGCGCACGCTGAGCCTCGTGCGCGCCGGGGGCCGCTGGTACGTGCGTGGCGACCAGCCTGCCGGCGACGCGAGCCGGCAGCTGTGGGAGCAGGGGGCCGTGGTGGCCGTACGCGGCGAGCACAGCCTCGTCCTGGGGGTCGGGCAGTCCCGGGGCACGCTGCGCGGTTACGCGAGCCTGGCCGACCGCGCGGTGCCCGCGGTACGGCAGGCGTGGGGTGAGAAGTGGCCGGGACAGGTCGTCGTCCTCGTCCCCGAGTCGCTGGAGGGCATGGCGGAGCTGCTGGGAGCGCCCGCGTCCGGGTACCGGGGGATCGCCGCGGTCACCACGGGCGAGGCGGGCGGGTCCGGGAAGGCGCCCGCCGACCGGATCATCGTCAACCCTGACGCGTACGGGGTGCTGGGGTCCTTCGGGCGGCAGGTCGTGCTCACGCACGAGACGACCCATGTCGCGACCCGCGCCTCGACCTCGGCGGCGACCCCGCTGTGGCTGTCGGAGGGGTACGCGGACTGGGTCGGCTACCTGGGCACCGGCCGCACCGCGCCACAGGTCGCGCCCGAGCTGACGCGCGCGGTGCTCGACGGACGGGTCCCCCACGCGCTGCCGAAGGACGGGGACTTCGGGTTCGGCGGGGACGCGGGGAAGCTGGCGCGGGCGTACGAGAGCGGGTGGCTGGCCTGCCGGATGATCGCCGAGCGGTGGGGCGAGGTGCGGCTGGGGGAGTTCTACCGGGCCGTCGGGGCGCACGGGAAGCGGGCGGGGGCGGTGGAGACGGGGCTGCGGGAGGTCCTGGACACCTCGCCGGAGGAATTCACGGCGCTGTGGCAGACGTATCTGCGGGAGCGGCTCGTCTGACGGGGGCTTGGCTCGGGTGACGTGGCTCGCGCGACGCGGGAGAGGCCGTCTCCCGGGCGTTCCGCCGTGCCGCGATGGCCGTGCGGTGCGCCCGGTGCGACTCTGGCCGGGTGACGGAGAACGGACGGCGGACCGATCGGCACCTGGAGCGGGCCATCCTGGAGCTGCTGGAGCGCCGCGCCCCGACCGCGACGATCTGCCCCTCGGACGCCGCGCGGGCGGTGTACACGGGCGACGACGACGGCTGGCGCGCGCTCATGGAACCCGCCCGCCGCGCGGCCGGGCGGCTCGTCGAGGCCGGCGAGGTGGAGATCACGCAGGGCGGCCGGGCCGTCGAGCCGGCGAAGGCCCGCGGCCCGATCCGGATCCGCCGCGTGCGCTGAGGTGCCGTGGTGCGGCCGGTTCAGGAGGTGACGGCGGCCGTCACGGGCCCGGGGGCACGTCGTCGGGGGCGGCGCACGCGTGGTGCAGGGCGGTACGGGCGTGACGGCGCAGCCAGGTGTGCGCGGGGTCGTTGTCGTAGCGCTGGTGCCAGGCCAGCTGGACGGGGACCTCGGGCATGGGCAGCGGCAGCGGCCGGACGCACAGGCCCAGGCCCTCCAGCAGCGGGCGGCTGATCAGGCGGGGCACCGCGGCGACCAGGTCGTGGTGGCGGACGAACTGCAGGGCCGTGGCGGCGGTGGGGGCGGCGGCCACGACCCGACGGCTCAGGCCCTGGGCCTCCAGTACGTCGTCGATGGGGTCGCGCAGCCGTCCCCGGCGGGAGACGGTGATGTGCTCGGCCCTCACGTACTCCGCCAGGCCGAGCGGGCCGTCACCGCCGTCCGCGCCGCCGCACAGCGGGTGGGTGGGGCGCAGGGCCAGGACCAGCCGGTCGTGGCCCACGACCTCGTGACGGATCTCGGGCGAGGAGGGCTCGCTCGCGCCGGCTTCGAGGTCGATGTCCCCCCGCCGCGGGTCATGGGTGTCGGTACTGGCCTCCGCCAGGAAACGCAGCCGGACCCCGGGCGCCTCGGCGTGCAGGGAGCGGAGCAGGTGCGGGCCGGCCGCCGCGGCCAGGGCGTCGTGCCATTTGAGGATGAAGGTCCGCTCCAGGGCCGCCAGGTCGACCTCCGTGTCGGGGGACAGGACCGTACGGGCCTGCTGGACCAGCTCGTGCACGGTCGCGCGCAGGGCGAGGGCGCGGGGCGTGGGCGTCATCGTGCGGCCGGTGCGCACCAGGATCTCGTCGCCGGTGGCCCGGCGGATCCGGCCCAGCGTGCGGCTCATCGCGGGAGTGGAGACATGCAGGCGGGCGGCGGCGTCCGTCACGCTGCCCTCTTCCAGCAGGGCGTCGAGCGCGGTCAGCAGGTTCAGATCCAGTTGCATACGGGTAAATCTAGGTGCGATGAAGTTGTGTGTGTAGTGAATGCCGGTGTGTCAGGAGGCCGGTGTCAGGGAGTCGCTGTCCGGAGGCCGGCGTCAGGAGGCCAGTGATTCCTCGTCGGCGGGCGTCGCCCGGCCGGGCGACGGGGCCGGGTCCGCGTACGACACGGTGTCCCGCCACAGGAGCACACCCGCGGTGACGGTCGAGGCCACCAGCAGGCCGTTGCGGACCAGGAGCAGTTCGATGCCGAGGTCGGTGCTCGCGACGACGTCCGCGAAGAAGACCGGGAACTCCAGGACGGTGAAGAGACACGCCACCAGCACCATCACCGCCGGCCACCCCATCCGGCTGCCGCGGAAGACCAGGCACACGGCGGCCAGACCGACCAGCCACACCAGGTACTGCGGGCTGATGACCCTGCTCGTCGTGGTGAACAGCAGGACCGCCATGAACGCGGCGTCGGCGGCCGTGTGCACCAGGAACCGGGTCGCGCACAGCCGCCACAGCAGCAGCCAGCCGAAGGCGAGCCCGGTCAGCATCAGCGCCACCGTGCTCACCACGTCGACGTACGGGCCGAGGAATTCCACCGAACCGTAGTTGAGCAGGACCTGGCCCTCCCAGCCGTGGTGCCGGGCGATGTGGAAGACCAGGGAGCCCAGCGACTCGACCTCGGTCCCGCGGTCGCGCTGGAAGGTCAGGAACGCGAACGCGCCCGGCATCGACACGACGAACACCAGCGCGATCGCCGCCGCGGTGGCCGCCGCGGCGCCCCAGGCCTTGCGCCCGGTCGTACCCACGAGCAGCAGCACCGGCCACACCTTCAGCATCGCGCCGAGCGCGGCGAGGACACCCATCACCTTCGGGTGCCGCACGCCCGCGAGGAGCGCGGCCACGGCGACGGCGGTCACCATCACGTCGTAGCGCGAGTACACGGTCGGCCCGAGCAGGGGTACGCCGATCACCCACACCCAGACGCCCCGCACCGACACCGGCACCGGCCCGTCCGGGCGCAGGGCCGCGTACAGGAGCAGACCGAAGGCGATCAGGTCCGCGGCGAAGGCGAGGACGAAGAACGCCTGCGTATAGGCGAGGAAGGGCAGGAGCGCGGGGGAGAGGATCGCGAGCGCGGCGGCCGGCGGGTACTGCCAGGTGACGTCTTCGAGCGGGAAGGTGCCGGTGCGCAGGACCTCGTACCAGTTCTGGTAGGTCACCGAGACGTCGCTCGTGACGTCCGGACCGGGGAAGACGAACACCTTGAAGACGAAGAGGAGCAGCAGCAGTCTGGTCAGGCCCCAGGTCGCCAGCAGTGCGTACGGGAACCTCGGCCCCCTGGCTGCCGCCATGCCCACCTGCCCTTTGTTCCGTACGGATCCGCCGTGCCGCTCCGCTGCCGCCTCACTGTGCGGTCATGATCCCCCGCGCGGCTGTGCGAGAGCCGTGAAGCGCGGCCGGGCCGAGCCGTGAGGCACGGGTTCGGTACTGTCGACGGCGATGCGCGAGACGATGCACAAGACCCTGATCGTGACCAACGACTTCCCGCCGAGACCGGGCGGTATCCAGGCCTTCCTGCACAACATGGCGTTGCGCCTGGACCCCGAACGGCTCGTCGTCTACGCCTCCACGTGGAAGCGGGGCCGGGAAGGTGCCGAGGCCACAGCGGCCTTCGACGCCGAACAGCCCTTCGTCATCGTACGCGACCGAACAACCATGCTGCTGCCCACTCCGAGGGTGTCCCGGCAGGCCGTCGGGCTGCTGCGGGAACACGGCTGCACCTCGGTGTGGTTCGGTGCGGCGGCGCCCCTCGGACTGCTCGCGCCCGCGCTGCGCAAGGCGGGCGCGGAACGGCTCGTGGCCACCACGCACGGGCACGAGGCGGGGTGGGCGCAGCTGCCCGCGGCACGTCAACTCCTCGGCAGGATCGGGGAGTCGACGGACACGATCACGTATCTCGGGGAGTACACCCGGTCGCGGATCGCCACCGCGCTGACACCCGAGGCGGCGGCGCGGATGGTGCAACTTCCGCCCGGGGTCGACGAGAAGACGTTCCACCCCGGGTCGGGCGGGGACGCCGTCCGGGCGCGCCTCGGTCTCACCGACCGGCCGGTGGTCGTGTGCGTCTCGCGGCTCGTCCCGCGCAAGGGGCAGGACACGCTGATCCTCGCGATGCCGCGCATCCTGGCGAGCGAGCCGGAGGCCGTGCTGCTGATCGTGGGGGGCGGGCCGTACGAGAAGGAGCTGCGGCGGCTCGCGTACGAGACCGGTGTCGACGACTCCGTGCGCTTCACCGGGGCGGTGCCCTGGTCCGAACTCCCGGCCCACTACGGGGCGGGTGACGTCTTCGCCATGCCGTGCCGTACGCGGCGCGGGGGGCTGGACGTGGAAGGGCTCGGCATCGTCTACCTGGAGGCTTCCGCGACGGGCCTTCCCGTGGTCGCGGGCGACTCCGGGGGTGCGCCGGACGCGGTGCTCGACGGGGAGACGGGGTGGGTGGTCCGCGGTGGCTCCCCGGAGGACGCGGCGGACCGGATCGTCACGCTCCTCGGCGATCCGGAGCTGCGGCGCCGGATGGGGGAGCGGGGGCGGGAGTGGGTCGAGTCCCACTGGCGCTGGGACCTCCTGGCGGAGGGGCTGAGGGGGTTGCTGTAGCGCGCCCCGCCGTGCGCCGGTCACCTGCGGGCCGGTGGTGGGCGCGTCTCAACGATTGCGCAGTTCCCCGCGCCCCTGAAAGCGCGGGCCGGTGGTGGGCGCGCCCAAATGATTGCGCAGTTCCCCGCGCCCCTAGAAAACCGCGCCGCGACGGGTGCGGGCCGGTGGGGGGGGCACCCGCGCAGTTCCCCGCGCCCCTGCTGAAACGCGCCCTGCGGGCGTTCCAGCAGGACCGCAGCCCCGCTGTCAGGGGCGCGGGGAACGGCGCAATCGTTTGGGCCCGCCCCCACCGGCCCGCACGCTCAGGGGCGCGGGGAACGGCGCAATCGTTGAGGCTGACCCCCACCGCCGCGCACCTTCAGGGCTG
>NZ_JBHXTO010000198.1:0-12862 GCF_042677425.1 Streptomyces sp. NPDC127119
GTCCTCAACGGACCACCCCGGCGCCCTTTTGCCTGCTTGCTGGCAGGAGAGGAGGGGGGAGGGTGTCAGAGCGCCAGGAACGCGGTCGTCACCAGCGTCAGGCCCGCCCCGCCGAGCACCCAGCCCAGCCGGGGCCTGCCCAGACCGCCCGCCACCACCACCGAGGCGAGCATCAGCGCGCCGCCCAGCGGCACCCAGGCGTAGAGCAGACCGCCGGTGCCCGCGCGGACGACCTCGTCGGTGCCGGGCTTCACCACGACCGTGTACGTGCGGCCCTTCTCCACGGCCACCTCGCTGTCGAGGACGACCCGGTCCCGCGCCGTGGAACCCTCCGACGTGGGCCGGTACGGGCCCGTGCAGTGGTCGTCGGCGCACTTGGTGACCGTCATCGTGCCGCGTTCACGGCCCTTGCTGAGCATCACGTGCTGGGCGGTGCCCCAGGAGGCCCAGACACCCGCGATCAGGATCAGCGCCGCGACCGTACCCATCGCCGCGAACTGCCCGAACCGCAGCGCCGTGGCCGCCTTCGGGCGGGAGGCGCGGGCATGGGAATGGGCGGGCATGGCGGCGATCCTTGGCCATGCTTGTGCGGTCGGTCAACTCCCGCCGGATTCAGACAGGGGTCAATTACCGCCATGTCATGAGTTGTACGCCGACTGTGCCCGCTCCAGGCCTTCGACGACCAGAGCCTCCACCGCGTCCGCGGCCCGGTCCACGAAGTAGTCCAGCTCCTTGCGCTCCGCCGAGGAGAAGTCCTTCAGCACGAAGTCGGCGACCTGCATACGCCCCGGCGGACGCCCGATCCCGAAACGGACCCGGTGGTACTCCGGACCCATCGCCTTCGTCATCGACTTCAGCCCGTTGTGACCGTTGTCGCCGCCGCCCAGCTTCAGCCGCAGCACGCCGTGGTCGATGTCCAGCTCGTCGTGGACGGCCACGATGTTCGCCGTCGGAACCTTGTAGAAGTCCCGCAGACCCGTCACCGGACCACCCGACAGGTTCATGTACGACATCGGCTTCGCCAGGATCACCCGCCGGCTCAGCGGACCCGGCGGGCCGATCCGCCCCTCGATCACCTGGGCCTGCGCCTTGCCCGCCCGCTTGAACTTGCCGCCGATCCGCCCGGCGAGGAGGTCGGCCACCATGAAGCCCACGTTGTGGCGGTTCATGGCGTACTCGGGGCCGGGGTTTCCGAGCCCCACGATCAGCCAGGGGGCGCCTGGTTCCGTGGTCACGTCCGTCACTCCCATGGGTCCTTGACCGCAGTCATCGATCGACGGTCGTCGTCAGGCCGTCATTGAGCGTGAATACGCACCGGCCGCCGCCCCCGGAGGAGCGGCGGCCGGCAAGTGGTGATCCGGTGCGGGATCAGGCCTCGGTGGACTCGTCGGCCGAGTCGTCGGCCTCCTCGGCCTGGGCGGCCAGGACCTGCAGCACGACCGCGTCCTCGTCGATGGCCAGCGTGGTGCCCTCGGGCAGCGGGATGTCCTTGGCGAGGATGGAGGCGCCGGCCTCCAGGCCCTCGATGGAGACGGTGACCGACTCGGGGATGTGCGTGGCCTCGGCCTCGACCGTCAGGGTGCTGAGCACGTGCTCAAGCAGGAACGCGCCCGGGGCCAGGTCGCCCTCGGTGTGCACGTAGACCTCGACGTTGACCTTCTCGCCGCTCTTCACCAGAAGCAGGTCGACGTGCTCGAGGAAGCCCTTGATGGCGTCGCGCTGGACGGCCTTCGGGATCGCGAGCTGCGACTTGCCCTCGATGTCCAGGGTCAGCAGGACGTTGGCGGTACGCAGGGCGAGCTGGAGCTCGTGGCCCGGCAGCGTGATGTGGACCGGGTCGCCACCGTGGCCGTACACAACGGCGGGAACCTTGGCCTCACGGCGGATGCGGCGCGCCGCACCCTTGCCGAACTCGGTGCGGGTCTCAGCGGCGATCTTGACCTCGGGCATGGTCACTCCTCGTAGTACAGGGAAGCCAGGGAAAGGAAGTCACCCGGCCGAACCATCGGCCTGCTACGAAGAGCGCGTCGATAACGGACCGCCGCACCAAAGAGTGCGGCCTCCCTCGCCGAGCAACTGTGACAGCTTACGCGGCGGGGAGGCCGTACAAGAAATTGATCTAGGCCGGTCCTCGACCGATCGGTCCGGCCCGTCCCCGACTACTCGTCGAAGAGGCTCGTCACCGAGCCGTCCTCGAACACCTCGCGGACCGCGTTCGCGATCGTCGGCGCGATCGACAGGACCGTGATCTTGTCGAGCTCCAGCTCACCCGGGGTGGGCAGGGTGTCCGTGAAGACGAACTCGCTGACCTTCGAGGCCATCAGCCGGTCGGCCGCCGGACCCGACAGCACACCGTGCGTCGCCGTCACGATGACGTCCTCCGCGCCGTGCGCGAACAGCGCGTCCGCCGCGGCACAGATCGTGCCACCGGTGTCGATCATGTCGTCGACCAGGACACAGACGCGGCCCTCGACGTCACCCACGACCTCGTGGACGGTCACCTGGTTCGCGACGTCCTTGTCACGGCGCTTGTGCACGATCGCCAGCGGCGCGCCGAGGCGGTCGCACCAGCGGTCGGCCACCCGCACCCGGCCGGCGTCCGGGGACACGACCGTGAGCTTCGAGCGGTCCACCTTGTGGCCCACGTAGTCCGCGAGCAGCGGCAGCGCGAACAGGTGGTCCACCGGGCCGTCGAAGAAGCCCTGGATCTGGTCGGTGTGCAGATCGACCGTCAGGAGGCGGTCCGCACCGGCCGTCTTCATCATGTCGGCGACCAGACGTGCCGAGATCGGTTCACGCCCACGGTGCTTCTTGTCCTGGCGCGCGTAACCGTAGAACGGCATGATCACGGTGATGCTCCGGGCGGAGGCCCGCTTCAGAGCGTCGATCATGATCAGCTGTTCCATGATCCACTTGTTGATCGGTGCGGTGTGGCTCTGGATCAGGAAGCAGTCGGCGCCGCGGGCCGACTCCTCGTAGCGGACGTAGATCTCACCGTTGGCGAAATCGAAGGCCTTCGTCGGAACGACCCCGACACCCAACTGGTGGGCGACCTCCTCGGCAAGCTCGGGGTGGGCGCGGCCGGAGAAGAACATCATCTTCTTCTCGCCGGTCGTCTTGATCCCGGTCACAGCACTGTCTCCTCAGAGGTGTCTCAGCTGGATGTCGAGATGAGTTGAGTTCTCAGGTGCGGTCTCAGCTGGATGTGCGGGTGTGCGTCTATCACGGTAGCCCCAGTCAGACCCGACCTTTTCCGGTCAGCTTTCGCCGCCGGCCTCCCGGGATGTCGCCTCCGCGGCCTTCGCGGCAGCGCTGCCGGGACGCTTGCGGGCCACCCAGCCCTCGATATTCCTTTGCTGGCCACGGGCCACGGCCAGCGAACCGGGCGGTACGTCCTTCGTGATCACGGAGCCGGCCGCGGTGTAGGCGCCGTCCCCGATGGTGACAGGAGCCACAAACATGTTGTCGGAACCCGTCTTGCAGTGCGAGCCCACCGTGGTGTGGTGCTTGGCCTCGCCGTCGTAGTTCACGAAGACGCTCGCGGCACCGATGTTCGAGTACTCGCCGATGGTCGCGTCGCCGACGTAGGAGAGGTGCGGGATCTTCGTGCCCTCGCCGACGGTGGCGTTCTTCGTCTCCACATACGTACCCACCTTGGCCTTCAGGCCGAGGCGGGTACCGGGGCGGAGATACGCGAAGGGGCCCACGTTCGCCTGGGGGCCGATCTCCGCGCCGTTCGAGACCGTGTTGTCGACGCGGGCGCCGGCGCCCACCGTGGTGTCGTTCAGGCGGGTGTTGGGGCCGACCTCGGCGCCCTCGCCCAGGTGCGTGGCGCCCTGGAGCTGGGTGCCCGGGTGCACGATCGCGTCCTGCTCGAAGGTGACGGTGACGTCGACCCACGTGGAGGCCGGGTCGACGACGGTCACGCCGGCGAGCATCGCGTCCCGCAGCAGCCGGTCGTTGAGGATGCGGCGGGCCTCCGCGAGCTGCACGCGGTTGTTGATGCCGGCGATCTCACGGTGGTCGTCCGAGACGGCGGCGCCGACACGGTGCCCGGCCTCCCGGAGGATGCCGAGGACGTCCGTGAGGTACTCCTCGCCCTGGCTGTTGTCGGTACGGACCTTGCCGAGCGCGTCCGCGAGGAGCTGCCCGTCGAACGCGAAGACACCGGAGTTGATCTCACGGATCGCGCGCTGGGAGTCGGAGGCGTCCTTGTGCTCGACGATCGCCGTCACGGCACCCGAGACGCCGTCGCGGACGATCCGGCCGTAGCCGGTGGCGTCCGGCACCTCGGCGGTCAGCACGGTGACCGCGTTGCCGTCGCCCGTGTGGGTCGCGGCGAGCTTCCGGAGGGTCGCGCCGGTGAGCAGGGGGGTGTCACCGCAGACGACCACGACGGTGCCGTCGACGACGCCGCCCAGCTCTTCGAGGCCCATCCGCACGGCGTGCCCCGTGCCGTTCTGCTCGGCCTGTACGGCGGTCCGGACGCCGGGAGCGGTTCCGGCGAGGTGATCGGTGACCTTCTCGCGGGCGTGACCCACGACGACGACCAGGTTCTCGGGATCCAACTCGCCCGCCGCGGCGAGCACATGACCGACGAGGGAACGGCCGCAGAGCTCGTGCAGGACCTTGGGTGTGGCCGACTTCATACGGGTGCCCTCACCCGCTGCGAGAACGACGACGGCTGCGGGTGGGGTCTCCCCTGCTCCGGAGCCGAGAGCTTGGGGAAGGTTGGCGCTCACGGATATGCCTTTCGGCTACTGGTGTCTGGGGTGCGGACATCCGCAGGATACCGGGGCGTTTCAGGAGCGACATGAGAGCGGGCCCTGACAGTGCTGTCAGGGCCCGGACGTCCACAGCTCCCCCGCCAGGACTTGAACCCGGACAGATGGCACCAAAAGCCACAGTGCTGCCAATTACACCACGGGGGATGGAAACCGACGGGAGCCGGACATATGGTCGGCCGTCGAGTTGGCACCCAACACTATGCCGTACCAAGACCCTTCGATGCGACGGTACGGATCGGTACACCGGGGGCGAGTGGATCACGGGTTCCGGGTCGAACGGCGAGCGATTCAGCAGTTCGAGGGATAACGGGCCGTTTCGCTTCTGTTCGATTACGGGGAGTGGTGTAGGCCAGTACGGGAAACTCGCCGGAAAAGGGGCGGGCGGCGACCGTAGGCTGGAGTCATGACCACGACGGGGGAAGACCACACCGCGGCCTTGGCGGGGCCGTGGTGGTGGGCGAGGTGGCGCAGCGCGGTGCTCGACGGGAGCCTCGCGCTGGTGTCGTCCGTGGAGTGTGCGATAGAGGGATTTCCGTTCGCGGGGGCGGCGGGGGTGCCGGTGCCCGTGGGGATGCTGTTCGGGGCCGTCGCCGGGTCCGTACTGCTGTTCAGGCGGCGGTGGCCGATCGCCGTCGTGCTGGTGTCGATCGCGATCACGCCGGCCCAGATGGGGTTCCTGATGGGGCTCGTCGGGCTGTACACGCTGGCGGCGTCCGAGTTGCCGAGGCGGATCATCGGGGCGCTGGCCGGGATGTCGATGGTGGGGATGCTCATCGTCACGTATGTGCGGGCGCACCAGGGGATGGTGCGCGGGGATGTGGCACTGGGGGACTGGTTCGTACCCTTCGTGTCGATCACGACGTCGCTCGGGATGACGGCTCCGCCCGTACTGCTCGGGTTGTACGTGGGGGCGCGGCGGCGGTTGATGGAGAGCCTGCGGGAGCGGGCCGATTCCCTGGAGCGGGAGTTGCAGTTGCTGGCGGAGCGGGCCGAGGAGCGGGCGGAGTGGGCGCGCAACGAGGAGCGGACCAGGATCGCGCGGGAGATGCACGACGTGGTCGCGCACCGGGTGAGTCTGATGGTGGTGCACGCGGCGGCGTTGCAGGCGGTGGCCCGCAAGGATCCCGAGAAGGCGGTGAAGAACGCCTCGCTGGTGGGTGACATGGGGCGCCAGGCGCTGACCGAGTTGCGGGAGATGCTGGGGGTTCTGCGGTCGGGCGACGGGTCGGTGCGGGGTGCGGGGTACGGTTCCGGGCCGGTGCAGGCGGTGCCGCTGGCGGCCGTGGGGGCTGCTGCCGCCGCCGCTGCCGCCGCGTCCCGGGCCGCCGAGGAGGAGTCGGACGGTCCGTGTCTGGACGATCTCGACGAGTTGGTGGGGCAGTCCGCCGCGGCGGGCATGGTCGTCGATCTCTCGGTGGAGGGGGAGACGCGGGTGTACGCGGCGATGGTGGAGCAGACGGCGTACCGCGTGGTGCAGGAGGCGCTGACGAACGTCCACAAGCATGCGGCGGGGGCGAAGACGCGGGTGCGGCTGGCGCATCGGGGTGCGGAGATCGCGATGCAGGTGGAGAACGGTCCGCCGCCGGAGCCGGGGGCCGCGTCCGACGCCAGGCTGCCCAGTGGGGGGAACGGCCTGCTGGGGATGAAGGAGCGGGTCGTGGGGCTCGGCGGGGTGTTCGTGTCCGGGCCGACGGACGCGGGCGGGTTCCGGGTGTCGGCGGTCATTCCGGCCGGGGGCTGAGCCCGGACGGGTGGTGGTGCCTGTTCAGCCGGCGGTCAGGCGGACCGGTTCCCGGCCTGCGATGAGGGTGGCGAGGGCCTGGTCCATGTCGGCGCCGAGGTACCAGTCGCCCGTGTGGTCGAGGGTGTACACGCGGCCCTCGATGTCGATGGCGAGCAGGGCTCTGCTGTCGGTCTCCTCGCCGAGGGGGGCGACCTCGGTGTCCAGGGCTCTGCCGAGGTCGGCGAGGGTGCGGGCCATGTGGAGGCCGTGCAGGGGGTCCACGTGCAGGGGGGACGAGGCGATCTGGCGGCCCGCCTCGGCCGTGCTGATGCGCAGCCCGCCGAATTCCGCCCATGCCTCGACCGCCGCCGGGAACACGGCGTGGCGGTGCCCCGCGGGGGACTCGTGGCCGCGCAGGGCGTCGGCCCAGAATTCGGCCTGCTTTATGTCCCAGCGGCCCGGTTGCCATCCGGCGTCGCGCAGTGAGGAGTCGACCTGGACGGAGAAGCGGGTGGTCGAGGTGGAGGCGGTGCGGTCGGTGTGCATCTGCCCTTCGCGATCGGTCTGAGCCGCCGTGTGGTGGTGCGGTGTTCCGGTCGGCTGTTTCTGGTGGTGTCGGCGGCGGCGCCTTCGCGCGGGTCGGGGGCCGCTGTCGGTGGTGGGTGCGCCGTCATTTCTCCTGGGTGGTCGGGTCGACGATGCGTACGCCGAAGTGGGCGCTGAGCGCGGTGCAGGCGCGGCAGGGCTGCGCGAAGCTGCCGTGCAGCGGGTCGCCGTCCTCGCGGATGCGGCGGGCGGTGAGTTTGGCCTGCTTGAGGGATTTTCTGGCCTCGCCGTTGGTCATGGGTTTTCGGATGGCGCGTTTGGAGCGGGCGGCGTCGGCGGTGGAGAGGTGGCGGGAGATGAGGATCGCTTCGGCGCAGCGGCCGGTGAAGCGGTCGCGCTGGCCGCTGGTGAGGGTGTCGAGGAAGTCCCGTACGAGGGGGTGCAGGGGTGGTGGCTGGTCGCCGCGGCCCGCGGTGCCGGTGAGGGTGGCGCCCCGTACGGAGAGGGCGGCGGCGATGGTCGGGAGTATGCCGTCGCGCCGGTGCAGGAGGACCGGGGCGGCGGGCGCCTCGCTGCTGCTCCAGCCGACCCGCGGATCCCCGGAGGTACCCATGTGTGTTGCGCTCATCGTCCTGTTTCCTCCCCTTACCGCATCCCCCGGTGCTCCGACAGAGTGCCAAACTCCGGGGCTGGTGCGGAAGCTGGGGCGGTGCGACACGCGCGGTCTCGTCGTACCGTCACGGCTCGATGACGGCAGGTCACGGAACCGGAGGGCCCTTGGCCGGTATGGGACAGGAGGCCCGGTGACCGGTGTCGCCGCACCGCATAGGCTGTCGACATCCGCGATCCTTCATTACGCCGCAGGGGGCAACCGCCATGACGACAGGTCGGCTCGGGCAACAGGCCGCGCCGCCGAACGCGGCCTATGCCGGGCAGGTCGTGCACTTCCCGGATCCGGTGCGGGCGGCACGTCACCCGAGAGGGGTACGTGTTGACGAGGTCGGTTACCCCGACTTCTCGTTCTACGCGCGGGCGGCCGCGGAGATCGCCGAACCGCCCGAGGGGTTCGGTGTCGACGAGCTGCGGTTGACCGACTACGTGTCGGCGAACGCCGCGCTGGCGGCTTCCGGACATGATCTGTGGGACACGATCCCGGCGGTGGCGACTCCGCACGGCTGGACGTGGCACCACGTGCCGGGCACGCGTCGGCTGGAGCTGGTGCCGGTCGAGGTGAAGGCGCTGCTGCGGCATCACGGCGGTCTCGCGACCGCGGTGGTCGACCAGGACAAGCGTGGCACCCGGCCGCTGCAGGAGACGCGTCCCGCGCATTTCGGGTTGCCGAAGGCGGCGGTCGCCGTGACCGAGCAGCAGGTGCAGGGTGTCGAGGAGGATCTCGGCTACCGGCTGCCGGGGGCGTACCGTTCCTTCCTGAAGGCCGCCGGCGGGTGTGCGCCGGTGGGGGCCGCGCTGGACGCGGAGTTGGGGCTGCTGGTCGACCAGCCGTTCTTCACGGTGCGGGACGAGGCGGCCGTCAACGACCTCGTCTATGTCAACAAGTGCCTGCGGGACCATCTCACCAAGGACTATCTGGGAGTCGGTTTCGTGCAGGGCGGGCTGCTCGCGGTGAAGGTGAAGGGCGAGCGGATCGGCTCGGTGTGGTTCTGCGCGTTCGACGACGCCCGTGACCATGACGAGTGGCCGCCCGCGGAGCGCGTACAGCGGCTGTTGCTGCCCTGTGGTGACGACTTCGATCAGTTCCTGTCCCGGCTCGCGGGCAATCCGCCCGAGCTGGAGACGGTGGCGAACCTGATGGTGGACGGTGGTTTCGCGCGGGCGGTGCCGGTGTCGGCCGTGTCTTCGGTGGGGGAGTGAGCGTCCGATGGTGACCTTCGCGCAGGCGCAGGAGCGCGCCGAGGAATGGATCAACGCAGATGTGCCCGGTTACCAGCACCGTGAGGTGCGGGTCCGGGAGTTCGAACTCGGTTTCGTGGTGTGGGCGGAGGACCGGGCGGAGGGTCCGTGTTCCGACGGTGGCGCCCAGCGGCTCGTCATCGCGCGCGACAGCGGGGAGGCCACCCTGTGGCCCTCGCTGCCGGTGGGCGAGGTGATCCGCCGGTACGAGGAGGAGTACGGCGTGTCGGCGGGGGTGCCCGATCCGGAGCCCGCGCCGCCCGCGCGTGTGGACCTCAACCAGACGTCGTTCCTGCTGACTCCGCCGGAGTGGCTGCAGGAGGCGGCGGACCGGATGGGTGTCCCGGACCGCCGGGACGCCACGTCCGGCGGGGCTGCGGGCAGGCCGTCGGTCGGTGCCGGGTCGCGGCCCGCCGCCGAGGTCAGTGACGCGGTTCCCGCCGCCCATGCGGCTTCTCCGGTGGACGCCGTTCCGCCGTCCGACGCGATTCCCGCCGCTCCTGCCGCCCCTGGTGCTCATGGTGGTGCCGTGGGTTCGCTGCCCGAGACGCTGCCGGGGCCGCCCGCCGGTTCGCCGGCGCCCGCCGCTCCGAGCGGTGGCACGGCGTGGCCCGCGGCCGGAGGGAGCGCCTCCGGTGCCGCCGTGCCCGCGGACGCGACTCCGTGGGCCGGTACGGACACCAACGCCGAGGCGGGGGACGACCGTTCCGTGCCGCTGCCGGCGACGGTGTACGCGCCGCAGATCCGCGATGTCGGGCCCGGGGGTACGCCGCCCGAGGCCGAGCCCGAGGCCAGGACCAAGCTGATCTCGGGCGGCAGTCAGCTGCCGCGCACGAGTGTCACGCCCGCCCTCGGCGATCCGGCACCGTCCGGTGCGGCGCCTGCCGGGCCCCCCTCGTACGGCCATCCGCAGAACGCCGGGCCGGGTACGCCGGGTACGCCCCCTCCGGGCGCGCCCTCGTACGGCTATCCGCAGGGCGCTCCGCAGCCGCCCGCAGCCGACGCTTCCCGGCAGCCGCCCGCTCCGAGTGCGCCGGGGCGGCCGTTGCCGCCGGGCGCCGGTGACATCGCGGACGCGGCGACCAGCAAGGCACAGGGTCCGCCGCGTGGCGCGCGGGGTGCGAACGCGCCCGGTACGCCGCCGCCTCCCGGGGCGCCGGGTACGCCGGGTGCGCGGCCGGGCGGTCCCGCTCCGGCGTCCGGGCCCGGTGCGCCGGGCGTACCGGCCGGTGGATACGTACCGACGCAGTTCGTCTCGCAGCTCGGCCCGGACGGGCCGGAGGTGCCGGGTGCGCAGGGCGGTCCGGCTGGTCCCGGCGGTCCGGGTGCTCCGCAGCCTCCAGGTGCTCCAGGTGCTCCCGGTGCGCCCAACTCCCCCGGTTCTCCGGGTGGTTCGGGTGGTTCGGGTGGTTCGGGTGGTTCGGGTGGTTCCAGTGGTGTGCATCACGCCGCGACCATGCTCGCCGGGCCCGCGGTCGGCGGCCCCGGTGCTCCGCAGCCTCCGGGCGCTCCCGGCGCCCCGGGTGCACCTGGCGCCCCGGGTGCTCCGGGTGGTCCCGGTACTCCGGGTGGTACGCCGCCCGGTGGTGTGCACCATGCCGCGACCATGCTGGCCGGTCCGCCGGTCGGTGGGCCCGGTACGGCTCCGCCGCCGCCCCCCGCGCCCGGTGCGCCCGGTATGCCGCCGCCCGCCCCGCACCTGGGCGGCCAGCAGCCGTTCCCGGGACAGCAGCAGCCGTTCCCGGGCCAGTCGATGCCCGGACAGCCCGGTCCCGGTCAGCAGCCCCCGGCCTACGGCTATCCGCAGCAGGGGCAGCCCACGGTCGGCCCCGGCTACCAGGCGGTGCTGCGCTACCGCGCCCAGGACGGCAGCGAGCAGCAACTGATCCGGCGGTCCGCGCCCGGCACCCCGCACCCGGAGTGGCAGATCCTGCACGAGCTGCGGGCGATGAACGTGCCGCCGCAGCAGGTGCTCGAACTGCACACGGAGCTGGAGTCCTGCGAGCTGCCGGGCGCGTACTGCGCGCGGATGATCCGGGAGAGCTGGCCGCAGGCGCGGATCACGAGCATCGCCTCGTACGGCACCGACCATGCGAGCCGTCAGCAGGGCATGGCCCAACTGCTCGCGCACCAGGGTGAGTTGCACCAGGTCGCGGACGGTCCGGCGCGGCCCGGTCCCGTACGGGCGCCGCTGCCGCCGGTGCAGTCCGCGCCGCCGATCCCGCCGGAGGCCATCGGGCAGGAGCTGGCGGCGGCCTTCGGGCCCGGTCTGTTCCGGTTCGACCAGGCGGCCGTGTCCCGGCAGGGTGTACCGCCGATCGTGGCGCACACCCTGGTGGTGGCCGGGCTGCCCGTCGACATGAACCCGTTCTTCTGGGCGCAGGCCCAGCCGGGCCGGCCGGTGCCCACGCTCGCCGAACTGGCGCAGGAGCGTGGCATCCAGCCGGGCGCCGACGCGGGCTCGTACCTCGTCATGGGCAGTGACTTCGGCAAGGCGATCTGCGTCCAGTACGGGACCGCGAACATCGTGGCCGTGCCGGTGGAGGCGGGCCCTGGCGGTGCTCCCGTACCGCCGCAGTTCGTGAACACGGGGCTGCCCGAGTTCGCGCGCAGCCTCGCGCTGCTGGGGCGTATGTGGCGGCTTCGCTTCGGGCTCAACCAGGAGCAGGCGGGGCGCTGGACCGTCGATTTCCAGGCGCAGTTGGCCGCGATCGACCCGGCGGCCCTCGGGTCGCCGGAGAGCTGGTGGTCGGTGCTGCTGGAGCAGATGTGGGACGGCCTGCTCTGACGGACCGCATGCGGGCGGTGGAATGCGCGGAGTGTCGTGTTATGAACACTTCCGTCTGATCCACCAAGATGAGCGGCATGAGCAGCTCATCGATGTCGTCGGTGTCCTCGGTGTCGTCTCAGGGCTTCGAGGCCGTACGGGGGCGTGGTTACCGCCCCGCGCAGGTCGACGCGTACGCCGCGGCGCTCTCGGAGGGGCGCGACGCTGCCTGGGAGCGGGCCGCGCGGCTGACCGTGCTGGCCAGGGAGATGGAGTCCGAGGCGCTGCGGCTGCGCGAGGTCGTGACGGGGCTCGCCCCCCAGACGTACGAGACGCTCGGCGACCGGGCCCGGCGGCTCTTCGAGCTGGGTGAGGAAGAGGCCGCGGAGCTGCGCGAGGACGCGGTGCGGCAGGCGCGCCGGACCGCGGACGAGGCGCGGGCGGCGGCCGAACGGGTGCGCGAGGCCGCGCGGGCGGACGCCGACGAGGTGCGCGGCGAGGCCGACGACCGGGCCCGGCACCGGCTGCTGGCGGCGCAGGCCGAGGCCGACGAGATGCGGATCTCCGCGCGGCGCGAGGTGAAGGAGGGGCGCGGGGAGGCCCTCGCCGCGCTGCGTGAGACGCGGCGGCGCGGGGAGAACCTCGTCGCCGAGCAGGAGAAGGAGCACGCGGAGCGCTGGGAGCGGGCCGGGTGCGAGGCCGCCGAGCGGGAGGCCTCGCTCGACGCGCGCCACGAGGAGCTCGTCGCGCGCGCGGAGGAGAGTGTGGCCGCGGCGGGCCGGGAGCTGGCCTCCGCGCAGGAGTCCGCGCGCCACCTCCAGGAGGACGCGGACGCCCGCGCCGCGGAGCTCCTCGCGGAGGCCCGGGTCCGGGAGGAGCGGGTGGCCCGCGAGACGGAACGGGTCCTGCGGGAGCACGGCGAGCAGTGGGACGAGGTGCAGGCGCACATGGACCATGTCCGCAGCAGTCTCGCTGCGCTGACGGGGCGGGCGGCGGCGGAGTAGTTCCCTGCGGGGTGGTGGGGGCGGGCCCAAAGGATTGCGCAGTTCCCCGCGCCCCTGAGGGGGAGGGGGCGTGCGGTGCGTTGTTGTGTGCGGCCCGGTGGGGGTTGGCCGCGCAGTTCCCCGC
>NZ_JBHXTO010000199.1:0-12801 GCF_042677425.1 Streptomyces sp. NPDC127119
CGCCGGACGGGCTGAAACGAATACAGCCCGTCCGGCGTTTGAGGACACAGTGCCGGGACGGGTAGGGGCGGCGGGGGCGAGGAAGCGTCCTAAGCCTGCGGGGACGGGAACGACACCGGGCTTCTCAGGCCCGTTCTGTTCACCGCTCTCACGCCGAAGAACACGTTGTCCTTGGACAGGTCCACCTCGTGGGACGTCACGTCGCCGACCGGGATCACGTGCGTCCACTCGGCCGCCGTGGTCTCCCGCCACACGACTTCGTACCCCGCGAGGTCCGGCTCGGACCCCCGCGCCCACACCAACCGCGTGGAGTTCGTGAGCGCGGCGGTCAGGATCCGCGCTTCCCGCGGCGCACCCGGCGCCTGCGCCAGCGTCCACAGCGCCGCCGCGTTGACCCGCGCCACCCGAGCGACGAACGGAAAGTCGCAGAACTCCGGCAGATCCCCGTACTGCTTGCCGTCCTCGACCCGCACGTCCTGGTGCTGGTGCGCGAAGTCCTCGGCGGGCTCGGTGAAACGGGCCGCCGCGTACCCCTGCTCCAGGAAGGGGATGTGGTCGCCGCCTCGGCGGTAGCGGTCACGCCGGTGGACGACCCGTACCCGCATACCCGTCGCCGGGTTGTCCGCCGTGTCCCGCACGAACCGGGCCAGCTGCCGCGACGGGGAGTCGTTCTCGCCGCCCACCGAACGGCGCGTGGCCGCCTGCTCCGGCGTCTCCGCCGTGGGCACGCCCTCCGCGAAGAGCCGGACGGTGTACGGGTCGCTCGTGCCGTCGTCCGCCCTGGACGCCCCCACGATGTCGTTCGTGAACATGGCCTGCACGTCCGTGCCCGCCGCCTTGAGGCCCGACGCCAGGTGCGCGGCCCCGTACAGGCCCTGTTCCTCCCCCGCCACCGCCGCGAAGACGATCGTGGAGGCCGGGCGGCGCCTCGCCATGACCCGGGCCAGTTCCATCGCCACGGCCACGCCCGAGGCGTCGTCGTCCGCGCCCGGGGCGTCCGAGGTGGCGTCCATGACGTCGGTGACGCGGGAGTCGTAGTGCCCCGAGACGACGTACACGCGCTCCGGGGTGACCGAGCCGCGCAGGGTCGCCAGGACGTTGGTGATGCGGGTGGCCGTGGGGATGCGGGGTGCGGGTTCCTGGACGTACGACTGGAGTTCGGCCGTCATCCGGCCGCCGGACGTGGCGGCGTACGACAGCAGCTGCGCCAGGATCCAGTCGCGGGCGGCGCCGATCCCGCGCACCGGGTCGTCCTGGGTGGAGAGCGTGTGCCTGGTTCCGAAGGAGACGAGGGTGCGGACGGTCGCCTCGATGCGGTCGGGGTCGATCTCCCGCAGGAGGGCGCGGAGTTCGCGGGTGGGAGGCTGGGCGGTGACCGGCGGGCGCGCGCCCGCGTCCGGCTCCCCGGCCGCCGACGCCGCCGACGCCGCCGTCGCCGTAGTCGCCGTCGTACCCGCCGTGGCGGCTCCGGCGGCGGCCGTCGCGGCCAGGACGGTTCTTCTGCTCGGGTTCACAGGTCGCATGCAAAGAATGGTTGTGTACGCGTCAATAACAGGCAAGGGGCCGGTACGGCCGGGCAAGCGGCCCGTGTCAGCCCTCGCCGCAGATCCGCTGCCCCACCGGCGTCGCACACGGCAGATGGCCGTGGGTGCGGATCACGTCCTGGCCGCTGCCCCGGCTGATGTACGTGAGGAAGCTGGAGACGAGCGAGTCGGCGGGCGGCGAGCCGTACGTGTACGCGTACTCGATCTCCCGGTACGGATACGCGCTGGTGCCGTGCTCTATCTCCTCGACCGACGGGTCGTGGCCGTCGAGGGTGACCCGGTGCACGCCCTCGTGGCCGGTGGCGAGGTTGAGTTCGCTGTAGCCGATGGCGCCGGGGACGCGGGCGACCGTGCTCAGCACCTGGTCGGTGGAGAACAGTTCGCAGCGGATGACCGGGGCCGCCGCGTAGTCCTTGTGCTCGCAGTCCGAGGAGTAGTTCGCGCCCTCGTTGCGGTTCAGGACCCGGCGCTGGAAGACCTTGCGCGTACCGGAGTTGGCGTCGCGGCTGATCAGGTGGACGGGCAGGTCGGGGCCGCCGAGCTGCTTCCAGTTGCTGATCCGGTCGCTGTAGAGACGGCGTACGTCCTCGGTCGACAGGTTCTTCACCGGCAGGTCGTCGTGGGCCACGAGCACGAAGACCGAGACCGCGACCCGGGTCTCGCGCAGCTCCCGCAGACCGCTCGGCTTGGGGCCGTCGGACAGGGCGATCACCGGCGGGGAGCCGTGCTTCGACCGGGCGCCCAGCGCGGCGAGTTCCTGGACCCCGGCGGTCGAGCCGTGCGGGTCCACGTCGATCGACGCGCCCGCGCAGTCGTCCTCGTACTTGGCGGCCAGTTCCCGCATCACGGGCCCGAACGCCGTCGAGCCGGTCACCGTCAGCCCGCCCCGCTCGCAGCCGATCGGCGGCGGGGTGCCGTCGCGGGTCACCACGATGACGGCGAGCGCGAGCACGCACAGCGTGAGCAGCCCGGTGATCAGCCGTGACGCCCGGCTGAACAGCGCCGGCGTACCGTCCACCGGCGCGGCGCGGTTGGGGTGCACCTCGCCGTCGCGGATGCCGCCGATGAGCCGTATCCCGCTGCCCACGTCGCCGCCCGACAGCAGGACGAGCAGTTTGAAGTGCTCGCCCCGGTTGAGCGGGACGCGCGGGATGCGCAGGGTGCTGCCCTCGTAGCCGAGGCCGTTCGACGGGGTGAAGTGGTCCATGAGGTGGTCGGTCTCGGGCGGCTGGGTGACCGACACCCCGCGGATCGTCCGGTCCGTGAACACCGCGGTCAGGCCGTGGAGTTCGCGTCCCGTGTAGTCCATGTCGGCGATGCTCTGCGAGCCGTCGTTCTCGATGCGCAGCAGGACGAGCGTCGCGTCGGCCATGCCGGGCGCCTCGTCGAAGAGCCCGAGCCGGACGCTGGCCCGGCCGAGGCGGACGTCGTCCCCGATCGGGTTGTCCATCTGCACGCGGTAGCCGATACGTTTCCGCCGCGGCACCCGGCGTTCGTACCAGACCATGACGCCCGAGGCGACGATGCCGACGGCCGCCGTGCCCACGGCCACCACGTTCTCTGCGCTGAGCCACTCCACTGGGTGCCCCCACCACTCCCGGAGTTCGACGGTGCGGACACTGTACGAGCGGGACGCGGGGGAACCCGGTGACGACCACTGAAGTTCAGCAGCTGTTCAAGGGCCCCGCTACTGCTTCGTGTAGGTCAGCGCGTCGCCGTTGCTCGCGTTCACCCGGCGCAGCCGGCCGTCCGGCAGGAGGGTCAACTCCGTTGCCGCGCCCGGTGAGCAGGACGTGGCCGGTTCGCCCACGGTGACCTCGGACGGGCCGATCCGCAGCGGACCGCCGTCGCTCGGGGCCTCGCTGAGCGTCGCCCGGAACACACAGTGGTACGTGCCGCCGTCCGCCGGTCCGTCCGCCGTGAGCGAGAGGACCGTGGCGCCCACCTCGCCCTGCTCGATGGTGAGTCGACGGGTGTTGCGGCCCGTCGCGTTGTCGATGGACGCGGTCCAGGTGCCGAGGTACCCGGTGGGGATCGCGCCGTCCGCCGGTGTCTCCTCCCCCGTGCCGGGCGGCTGCGTCGAGGGCTTCCCGCTGGACTGGCCGGGGGTGGTGGGCGCGGCCTTCGTCCGGGACGCGCCGGGGTCGCCGCCCGCCCGGCCGCCGTCCCCGCCGCCGTTCATGAGCGCGTACACGGACGCGCCCGCGCCGAGCGCGACGACCAGCGCGACCACGATCAGCAGGGCGGTGGAACGGGCGTTCCTGCGCGGCTGCTCCGGTTCCGGCTGCGGCACGAAGCCCGGTCCGTACGCAGGCGTCGGTCCGTACGCAGGCGTCGGTCCGTACGGGGGTGTCGGTCCGTGCGGAGGGGTCGAACCCGGGTTCGCCGCATGGCCGTTGGGGTTTCCGTAGCCGCCCGGGGGCACCGACCAGCCGCCGGGCTGCTGCTGGTGCTGCTGGTGCGGGTAGCCGTAGCCGGCGGCGGGCTGGGGGTGCTGCTGGGGATAGCCGTAGGCCGGGTGCACGGGGCCCGGGGCCGGGGTGTGCGCGGGCGGGGCGGGCGGGGCGGGCGGGGCGGCCGGAGGCGGTGTCGGGGACCCGGCCGCGGTCATCGTCGGGAGGTGATCGGCGGGGGTGCCCGGGGGCGGTTCCGGGGCGGGCAGGGAGGAGGCGTCGGGGGTGGGGGCGTGTTCCGGGGAAGCCGTGGGCGGGGGCACGGAAGGTGGTGCGGAAGGGGATACGGAGGCAGCGGGCGGGGCGGCTTCGGGCGCCGGGGCCGGTGTGGAGTCCGGGGCGGGTGCGGAGCCCGGGGCCGGTGTGCGGTCCGGGCCTTCCCCGCCCCCGGGCGCCGCCGGACGGGCCGACACGTCCGGATCCTCCGAGTCCAGCAACTGCACGGCGTGACGGCCCAGTTGGGCCACCAGCATCCCCGGCAGCCAGGGGTCGCGGCTGCGGCCGTCCGCGACGGTGTCCTCCGCTCCCGTGCGCTCCAGGATGTCGTCGAGCGTCGGGCGGGAGGCGGGGTCCTTGCGCAGGCACTGGCGGACGAGGTCGGCGATGCCCTCCGGCACCCCTTCCAGGTCCGGTTCCTCCTGCGCGATACGGAACATCAGGGCGTGCACGCCGCTGTTGGCCGCGCCGAAGGGCAGGACGCCCGTGGCCGCGTACGACAGGACCGAGCCCAGGCAGAAGACGTCGCACGCGGGCGTGACGCGGTCGCCGCGGACCTGCTCGGGGGCCATGAAGCCGGGCGAGCCGACGAGTGCGCCGGTGCGGGTGAGGCCGCCGTCGGTGACCGTCTCCAGGGCGCGGGCGATACCGAAGTCGATGACGCGCGGGCCGTCGATCGTGACGAGGACGTTCGACGGCTTGAGGTCGCGGTGGATCAGTCCGGCCGCGTGGATGTCCTTGAGCGCGTGCGCGAGACCGGCCGCGAGGATCCGTACGGAACGTTCCGGGAGGGCGCCGTGGTCGTGGCCGACGACCTCCTGGAGCGAGGGTCCCGCCACATAGCCGGTGGCGACCCACGGGATGGCCGCCTCGGTGTCCGCGTCGAGCACCGGTGCCGTCCAGTAGCCGCCCACGCGCCGGGCCGCCCGCACCTCCTGACGGAAGCGGGCGCGGAACTCCTCCTGTTCGGCGAGTTCCTGGCGGACGAGTTTGACCGCGACGGTCCTGCCGCGGTCGGAACGCGCCAGATACACCTGTCCCATACCGCCCGCGCCCAGTCGCGCCAGCAGCCGGTACGCGCCGATGCGGTGCGGATCCGCAGGTCCGAGCTTCTCCATCGAAACGCCGCCCTCCCCCGTACATGTGCGACAGCCCGAGGATAGTGCGGCGGAACGAGGACACGGCAGGGGCGGTGTCTACGGTTCCGTAACAGGGGGTGCGGGTTCCGTGACCGCCTCCATCGCCCCGATCAGCCGTTCCAGCACCCGCACGGTCTCGGCCAGTCCCTCCTCCCCGAACCTCTCGCCGATCTCCTGCCCGATCCTCTCGCCGGTCTTCCCGCCGAGGGTTTCGGCGAGCCGGTCCGCGAAGGCCGCGTGGCCCGGGCCGATCTTCCGGACGGCCTCGAAGCCCTCCCCGGTCGGCCGGAGCAGCTTGGCGCGGCGATGGGCGGGGTTGGGCACGTACTCGGCGAGCCCCCGCTCCACCAGCAGGTCGGCGATCCGCTGCACGCTCTGCCGGGTGATGCCCATGGCGCGGGCGATCCCCGAGACGGGCAGGGGTTCCCGCAGGACGGCGCCGAGCACCTGCCACCGGGCGGCGGTGAGCCCGGCCGGCCCGGCCAACTCCTCGGCGACGCCCAGGTACTGGCCGTTCAGCCGGAAGACCGCGAGCGCGCTCCGGCTGAACAGGTCCTGGCGTTCCCGGCCCGTCTCGCCCTCCCCGCCCGACCCGTCACCCGTCCCGCTCACCGTCCGGCCGCCTCAAGGACCGCGTACGCCTGCGCGTCCGAGTCGTGGAACAGCCGGTACCAGGCGTCGAGCACCTCTCCCTCGTACACGCCGAGCAGGGCGAACACCTCCCGCGCGAACGCGACGGGCTCGGTGGGTCCGGCGGTGACGAGCCCGCGGTCCGTCACGGCGTCGGCCTCCACGTACCGGTCACCGCCCTGGTAGCCGGTGGCGGCCAGATGGAAGGAGACGGCTCCGGTGTGCGCGCGGTCGTCGAGCAGTCCCTCGCGGGCGAGTCCCGCGGTGGCCCCGCAGATCGCGGCGACGGGCACGCCGGCCGCCAGGAACTCCCGCGCCGCGCGGGCGAAGGGGGCGAGTGCGTCGCCGGTGTCCCACAGGTCGGCGCCCGGCAGGATCAGCAGCGCGGCGTCCTCGGGGCGTACGTCGTCGAGCGTCACGTCGGGCCGGATCCGCAGCCCGCCGACGGACCGTACGAGGTCACCGGACAGGCCGACCGTCCGGATCTCGTGGCCGGCGCGGGCGAGATACGCGGTCGTGTGACCGGTCTCCCAGTCGGCGAGCGTGTCGTAGACGGCGAGGTACACGGGCTTTCGGGCGGGATTGCGGACGCTGTCGCGGGTCATGGCTTCTCCTCGGTCGCGCGGTCACCGGCTCGCCCACTATGTCAGCATGCTGTCATCACGACAGCATGCTGTCAACATATCGGCCGGCGTCCGGCCGGGGCCTCCCCACACACGACAACCTGTCGCGTTCACGGCCGCGCCGCAGACAGGACGCCGATGTCGCGCCCGCGCCCCGGACCCCTACGCTCAGGCGCATGACCCCTCAGCCCAATCCCCAGGCCGGCGCCGCCGTGAAGGCCGCGGACCGTGCGCATGTGTTCCACTCCTGGTCAGCGCAGGAGCTCATCGACCCGCTCGCCGTCGCCGGTGCGGAGGGGTCCTACTTCTGGGACTACGACGGCAAGCGGTATCTCGACTTCACCAGCGGCCTCGTCTTCACGAACATCGGCTACCAGCACCCGAAGGTCGTCGCCGCGATCCAGGAGCAGGCCGGGAGGATGACCACCTTCGCGCCCGCGTTCGCCGTCGAGGCCCGGTCGGAGGCGGCACGGCTGATCGCGCGGCGGACGCCGGGCGACCTGGACAAGATCTTCTTCACCAACGGCGGCGCCGAGGCCGTCGAGAACGCCACCCGGATGGCCAAGCTGCACACCGGCCGCCCCAAGGTGCTGAGCGCCTACCGCTCGTACCACGGGGGCACCGCCGCCGCGATCAACCTCACCGGCGACCCGCGCCGCTGGCCGAACGACAGCGGGACGGCCGGGGTCGTGCGCTTCTGGGCGCCCTTCCTCTACCGCTCCCCCTTCCACGCCGAGACCGAGCGGCAGGAGTGCGAGCGCGCGCTCCAGCACCTCGCCGACACCATCGCGTTCGAGGGTCCGGCCACCATCGCCGCCATCATCCTGGAGACGATCCCGGGCACCGCGGGGATCATGATCCCGCCGCCCGGCTACCTGGAGGGCGTCCGCGCGCTCTGCGACGAACACGGCATCGTCTTCGTCCTGGACGAGGTCATGGCCGGCTTCGGACGCACCGGCGAGTGGTTCGCCGCCGACCACACCGGTGTCGTACCGGACCTGCTGACCTTCGCGAAGGGCGTGAACTCGGGGTACGTGCCGCTCGGCGGTGTCGCCATCTCCGGGGCGATCGCCGACACGTTCGCCCGGCGCCCGTACCCCGGCGGGCTCACCTACTCCGGGCATCCGCTCGCCTGCGCCGCCGCCGTCGCGACCCTGAACGTGATGGAGGAGGAGGGCGTCGTCGAGCAGGCCGCCCGGATCGGCGAGAGGGTCCTCGGCCCCGGGCTGCGGGAGCTGGCCGAACGCCACCCGAGCGTCGGCGAGGTGCGCGGCACCGGTGTCTTCTGGGCCCTGGAACTCGTACGGGACAGGGAGACCCGCGAACCCCTCGTCCCCTACAACCCGCAGGGCGCGGCCAACGCCCCCATGGCGGCCTTCGGCGCGGCGGCGAAGGCGCACGGGCTGTGGCCCTTCGTCAACATGAACCGCACCCATGTCGTCCCGCCGTGCAACATCACGGAGGCGGAGGCCAAGGAGGGCCTGGCCGCGCTCGACGAGGCGCTCTCCGCGGCGGACGAGCACACGGCCGGGTGACGCCTCCCGTGGACCGGGCCGAGAGGCCCGGCACAGGGCGTGGCAGGGGGCGTGGCGGAGGGGTGTGACGCAGGACTCCCGCAATCCGGGTGGCCCGACATCGAACGCGTAAGGTGACTGGCTCGTAGACATGAGCGAGTACTTATTCGATGGGGGAAGGACCCGGACGATGCGCGGCACCGGCAGTGGCGGCGGCAATGGGGCCGTCACCCGCAGCACCCTGCGGCAGCAGATCGCGGACGCGCTGCGCGACGAGGTGCTCGCCGGGCGCCTCCAGCCGGGCAAGGAGTTCACGGTCAAGGAGATCGCCGAGCAGTACGGCGTCTCCGCGACCCCCGTCCGCGAGGCCCTGGTCGATCTGTCGGCCCAGGGCCTCCTGGACGCGGACCAGCACCGCGGGTTCCGCGTCCACGAGTACTCGCTGAACGACTACCGGGGCATGATCGAGGCCCGCAGCCTCGTCACGGAGAGCATCTTCCACGGGCTGCTGGACGCGTCGGCCACCACCACCCGGGGCGCCCTCGCCGCGCTCGCCACCCGCTCCGACGACCCGCGCACCGCCGCCGCGCTCGCCGCGGTGCGCCGCCGCGGCGAGGAGGCGCAGCGGGCCGCCGCCGCGGGCGACCTGAACGTCCTCATCGGCTACGACCTGCGCTTCTGGCGCGAGCTGAGCAGCCTGTTCGGCAACCCGTACCTCGCCGACTTCCTGCACCGGCTGCGCGTCCAGTCCTGGGTGTGCGCGGTCCAGCACCTGCGCCGGATCGAGGATCTGCGCGGCCGTCTGTGGGCGGAGCACACCGACCTCGTGGACGCCCTCACACGGCGGGACGCCCCGGCGGCGCACGAGATCGTCGCGGCGTACAACACCCACTCGCTGGCGCTGATCGAGCTGCTGGCGCAGGGCTGAGAGCCGCGGGCCGGCGGCGGGCCCGCCGGTGTGGGGTATCCGACCCGCACGAGGGGGACCTACCGTGCCTTCACCCATTACGCTGCCTTGACCACCGTGCTGAACGAGGAGCTGTCAATTGGCCTGTGACCTGTGGCTGGTCCCGCTCGTCGACGTGTTGTGCCACACCCCCGACAACCCCTTCGCCGAGGAACTCGCCCTGTACGACAAGGCGCTGGGCGAGGCCGGACTACCGCCGGTGCCGGTGTACGCGTACATGCCGGGCCTCTCCGGCGATGTGGCGCCGGTCGCGGGCTTCGACTACGACGCGCTGCACTTCCTGCGCCGCGCGTACCTCCTGCAGGTGTGCCAGCTGCCGGTGACGCCGGTCGGCGAACTGGGCGGCGACTACGAGCAGCTGCTGGAGATGTTCGACACGACGGCCCAGCAGTCCCACCTGGTCTGGCACTACGACCACGCGGGCGCGTACGTCCCCGTCGACTTCCCGCACCCGCTGTCGAGCGACGAACTCCTCGCGGGAGGCGGTCCGCTGGGCTCCTCCCAGGTGCTGCTGCGCGAGCTGGAACTGGTCGCGCCGTCGATCGGCATCGACCCCGCCAACCCACCGGTGCCGCCGCAACCTCCGATGGCACCCACGGAGTTGGAGGAGCCGGCCGCCCCGGCCCCCTTCGACGCGAGCCCGTTCGCCCGCGAACGCCACGTATGGCTGGGCCTGCACGCCGCGGCGACCCGGAGCCTGGCCCAGGGCTCAATGATCATCTTCAGCTAGGGCCTGTTCCGGGGGAAGAGACAGCGCCCCGCCGGGGAAACGGCGGGGCCTCTCAGCGGAGTTGGGACAGGCCCTTCCGGAGGTCCTCGCCGTTCATGATCGGGGACACCTCGACCTCCGCGTCGAACTGGGTGAAGAACGGCTCACCCATGGCGGGCAGCTCCGAACTGTCCCGCATGTCGAGGAACAGCAGGGCGGTGCGCCGGCCGCCCAGGGCGCCGAAGTACGCCGCCTCGGGCTTGAGATGGTCCAGCGCCTCCTTCATCAGCTCCGGCATCTTGCCGCTGCGGATCGCCTCGTTGGCCCTCTCCGTGTCCATGGTCGCCTTGAGCAGAACGCGCATCGCACTCACCTTCTCCGGTCTCGCGGATCCACGCGCATGCGCACACGTTCAGATTATGCCCGTTATGTCGCTATTGACAGGTCGGGTACGCAAAACCGCCGCCTCGCACGAAGGGTTCGTACGAGGCGGCGGTCACGCGCGTGCCGCTCGCGCGCCGGGCGGTGCCGCCGCGGGGCGGTCCCACCGATGAGCGGTGCTACCGGAGGAACGAGTTGATCTCGATCGTCTCGTCGCGGCCCGGGCCCACGCCGATGGCGGAGATCGGGGCGCCGGACATGTCCTCCAGCGCCTTCACGTACGCCTGGGCGTTCTTCGGGAGGTCGGCGAAGGTCTTGGCCTTCGTGATGTCCTCCGACCAGCCGGGCAGGTTCTCGTAGATCGGCTTCGCGTGGTGGAAGTCGGTCTGCGAGTAGGGCAGCTCCTCGACGCGCTTGCCGTCGATCTCGTACGCGACACAGACCGGGATCTCGTCCCAGCCGGTGAGGACGTCGAGCTTGGTGAGGAAGAAGTCCGTCAGGCCGTTGACGCGCGTCGCGTAACGGGCGATCGGCGCGTCGAACCAGCCGCAGCGCCGGTCGCGGCCGGTGGTGACCCCGCGCTCGTGCCCGATGCGGCGCAGCGCCTCACCGTCCTCGTCGAGCAGCTCGGTCGGGAACGGACCCGCGCCGACCCGGGTCGTGTACGCCTTCAGGATGCCGATGACCCGGCTGATCTTCGTCGGACCGACACCCGAACCCGTGCAGGCGCCGCCCGCGGTCGGGTTCGACGACGTCACGAAGGGATACGTGCCGTGGTCGATGTCGAGCAGCGTGCCCTGGCCGCCCTCGAAGAGGACCACCTTGTCGTCGTCGAGCGCCTTGTTGAGCAGCAGGACGGTGTCGGCGACGTACGGGCGCAGCCGCTCCGCGTAGGTCAGCAGCTCCTCGACGATCTGCTCGGTCTCGATCGCGCGGCGGTTGAAGACCTTGGTGAGGAGCTGGTTCTTGCCGTCGAGGGCCGCCTCGACCTTCTGCGTCAGGATCGACTCGTCGTACAGGTCCTGGACGCGGATGCCGACGCGGTTGATCTTGTCGGCGTAGGTCGGGCCGATGCCCCGACCGGTGGTGCCGATCTTCCGCTTGCCGAGGAAGCGTTCCGTCACCTTGTCCACCGTCACGTTGTACGGCGTGATGATGTGCGCGTTTCCGCTGATGAGGAGCTTGGACGTGTCGACGCCTCGCTCGTTCAGTCCGTTCAGCTCGGAGAACAGGACCGACGGGTCGACAACGACTCCGTTACCGATGACCGGGGTGCACCCCGGCGAGAGGATTCCGGAAGGGAGGAGGTGGAGGGCGTACTTCTGATCGCCCACGACTACCGTATGGCCGGCGTTGTTGCCGCCTTGGTAGCGCACCACATAGTCCACGGAACCACCGAGCAGGTCGGTGGCCTTTCCCTTGCCTTCGTCACCCCACTGAGCACCGAGCAGCACAAGTGCGGGCACGCGCGTACACCCCTTCCGGGCGGGGCATGTCCAAGGTCGGGGACGCACGCGGCTGTATCTGGTACGGCTGCGTACGCCGGCGACCACCTTTGGCCGCGACCGTCGGACCGGATGCCCCGGAATAGACGAAGCCCCTGGCGCAATAGCGCAAGGGGCTCTTGCACAAAGATGCTACCCGAGGAAGCGAGGCATGACCGAGGTGGCGACTTCCGACCAGCTCCTGGTGGTCATCGACCCGGTCGCCCGTCACGGTGACGGTGAGGCGGTACGGATCGCAAAAGACGTGCTCAGCGCGGGTGCGGCGGCAAAAGTGTGCCTCCCTGACGGGCCCGAGGAATTCGATCGGGCACTGGCCCGGAGAGGGTCGCGGCGACCCGTCGTGATCGGGGACGACCGGGCGCTGCTGCGCGCCGTGTCCCTTTTGCACCGGCGGCGCGAGCTGGCCGGATGTGCACTGTCCCTGGTGCCGGTGGGGGTGGGCGACGGAGCCCTGACGCTCTCGCGGGCCCTCGGCGTGCCCATGGGAGCCGTGGCGGCGGCACGCGCCGTGCTCGACGGGTCCGAGCGGCGGCTCGATCTGCTGGTGGACGACAGTGACGGGGTGGTGCTGGGGGCGCTGCGGATTCCGCCGCTGGGCGGGTCCGCCGACTCCCCGGAGGGGGACGGTCCGCCCCATCCCCCGCACTGGCTGCGGACCTGCCAGTCCCTCGTCCGCACGCTCGCCGCACGGCCCGCCCGCGCACCCGCGTCCGCCTCCCCCGGGCCCGCGCGGCTGCGGGTCGAGGTCGACGGGCGGACCCTCGTCGACCTGGACCAGCCCGTGGAGGCCGTGTCGATCACCCCGGGACGCGCCGGGGGCGGTGCGCGGATCGAGATCCGGCCCGTCTCCGTGGGCGCGGAGGCGGCGCCTCTGGAGGCCGTGGCGCGGACGATCACCGTGTCGGGGGCGGATTTCCGGTATCGGGCGGATGCGGTGGTCGGGGGACCGGTCCGCACACGGACGTGGACCGTCCGGGAGGGGGCTTGGGGGTTGACGTTGCCGGGGTGACCCTCGGGGGCCGGCCCCCCAACCCCCCCTACAAAAAAAACGGAGGGGGGGTACGGTTGGCCGACCCGCGGGTAAACATAATCCCCAACGGCCGTTTAGGTCAAAAGGGGC